>DATADT010000513.1:0-2287 GCA_036258355.1 Burkholderiales bacterium | reverse complement strand
CGCGTCCGCGAAGCCAAGGTCTACTGCGAAATCCACCCCTGGGACGTCGACGATGCGTTCGTGCGCCGCTTCGGCGCGCAGGGCATGATCCTCTCGGGTAGCCATCTCTCGGCCTACGACGAATCCACCGCCAAAGCGCCGCGGGCAGTATTCGATGCCGGCGTCCCGGTGCTCGGCATCTGCTACGGCATGCAGACCATGGCGCAGCAGCTCGGCGGGCGCGTCGAGGCGGGATCGGTGCGCGAGTTCGGGTATGCCGAGGTCCGCGCGCGCGGCCATACGCGCCTCCTCGAGGGCATCGAGGACTACCGCACGCCCGAAGGCCACGGCATGCTGAAGGTCTGGATGAGCCACGGCGACAAGGTCGTCGAGCTGCCGCCGGGCTTCAGGCTCATGGCCTTTACCGAAGCCTGCCCGATCGCCGGCATGGCGGACGAGGCCCGGCACTTCTACGGTGTGCAGTTCCATCCCGAGGTGACGCACACGCGGCAGGGAGCGAAGCTCCTCGAGCGCTTCGTGCGCGAGATCTGCGGCTGCCGCGGCGACTGGAACATGCCCGATTACGTTTCGGAATCGGTGACCCGCATTCGTGAGACCGTAGGGGAGGATGAAGTCATCCTTGGGCTGTCGGGCGGAGTGGATTCCTCGGTTGCCGCGGCGCTCATCCACAAGGCAATCGGCGATCAGCTCACCTGCGTTTTCGTCGACCATGGCCTCCTGCGCCTCGACGAGGCGAAGCAGGTTATGGACACCTTCGCAAGGCACATGCACGTCAACGTGCGCCATGTGGACGCTTCGGCCGAATTTCTGCGGACGTTGAAGGGCGCGGCCGACCCGGAGCAGAAGAGAAAGATCATCGGCAAGCTTTTCGTCGATGTTTTCCAGCAGGAAGCGAAAAAGGTGAAACACGCTCGCTGGCTCGCCCAGGGCACCATTTATCCCGATGTCATCGAGTCGGCAGGCGCGAAGACCAAGAAGGCGACGACCATCAAGTCGCACCACAACGTCGGCGGCCTGCCCGAGACGCTGCACTTGAAGCTCCTCGAGCCGCTGCGCGAGCTTTTCAAGGACGAGGTGCGCGAGCTCGGTCTTGCGCTCGGCCTGCCGCGCGAGATGGTGTTCCGGCATCCGTTCCCCGGCCCAGGGCTGGGCGTGAGGATTCTCGGGGAGGTGAACCCCGATTCGGTGCAGCTGCTACAGCGCGCCGACGACATCTTCATCCAGGAGCTGCGCACCTCGGGCTGGTACGACAAGACCGCGCAGGCGTTCGCGGTGTTTCTGCCGGTGCGCTCGGTCGGCGTGATGGGGGACGGGCGTACCTACGAGAACGTCGTGGCGTTGCGCGCCGTGCAGACTACCGATTTCATGACCGCGGACTGGGCGCCGCTGCCGCACGAGCTGCTCGCGCGCGTTTCGAACCGGATCATCAACGAGGTGCGCGGCATCAACCGCGTGACCTACGACATCTCCTCCAAGCCGCCCGCCACGATCGAGTGGGAGTGAGAAGCCTCACCGCTGTCCTCGCGCTCGTCGCGTGCGCAGCGGCGGCGTGGGCCGGCGAGCCGCCGCCCGACATGCCCGAGATCGGGCAGGTCAGCAAGGACTCGGTGTGGGTGCCGACGCTAGGAGCCGGCGTACGCGGCGTTCGCCGCCGCCGAGCGTGACCAAAGCGCGTGGCGCCAGCGGTAGCCGATGGCGAGCGTCGCCGCAAGGCCAAGGCCGGCATAGAGCACCGTGGTCGGCGGGTAGCCGAGGGTGGCGATCATCGGGCCCGCAGCGAGGAGGCCGAGCGGCAGCCCCCAGATTGCAAGCATGCGCACCCCCATCACCCGGCCGCGCATCGAGTCATCCGAGGAGCGCAGCATGACCGCGGCGAGCGGCGTAAGGCAGAAGCTCTGAACGAATCCGGTGGCGAAGAGCAGGGGAACGCCCACCGCGAGCGTAGTGGTCTGGCCGAAAAGGAGGATGGCAGCAAACCAAAGCGCGCCGCTCCAGAGCATGGCCCGGGCCGCGCGCAGCTGGAAGCGGCTGGACCCCACGATGAGAGAGCCTGCCAGCGCGCCCGTCCAGAAAGCGCCGGCCAGGTAGCCGAGGCCGGACTGTCCGATCGCATAGACGTCCTTCGCCACGTAGGGCAGGAGGCCGAGGAACAGCGGGTAGGCAAGCAGGTTGACGAGAAATGCCATGACGAACGGCCCGAGCAAGTCGGGCTTTTGCCATACGTAGCTGAAGCCTTCCTTGAGATCGGCGAGCGGATGCGCCGGCGCGCTTTGCCCGCCCGGTGGTG
>DATADT010000512.1:0-4223 GCA_036258355.1 Burkholderiales bacterium | reverse complement strand
AGGTTCGGGTCGGTGAACACCGCGGTCGGCACGTTCTCGTGGTCGACCGGCGTCGGCTGGTCGCGGAACAGCGTGCGCGCGAGCCACATCGCCTCGGCGGTGGCGACCGGCGTCAGGTTGATGCGGTTGGTCACGTCGCCCACCGCGTGGATCGAGGGGACGCTGCTGGTCGAGTAGCGGTCGACCACGATCGCGCCATCCTGCGCGAGCTTGACGCCCGCCGCCTCCAGGCCGAGCTGCGCGGTGTTCGGCCGCCGCCCGGTGGCGAACATCACCAGGTCGGTCTCGCGCATCGAGCCGTCGGTGAACTCGATCTCGAGGCCCTGCTTTTTCCGGATCGCCGCCGGCTCGCAACCGAAGCAGATCGCCATGCCCTTCGCCGCCATCTCCTCGGCGATGCGCGTGCCGAGCTCGGCGTCGAAGCCGCGCAGCAGGCGCTTGCCGCGGTAGGCGAGCGTGGTTTCGACGCCGAGGCCGTGGAAGATCGAGGCGAACTCGAGCGCTATGTAGCCGCCGCCGACCACGACCGCGCGCCGCGGCAGGCGCTCGAGGTGGAACGCCTCGTTCGACGTGATCGCGTGCTCGATGCCCGGGATCGCCGGAAGCACCGGCCACGAGCCGGTGGCGACGAGGATGTGCTTCGCCGTTCGTCTTTTGCCGTCAACCTCGACTTCGTTCGGTCCGATTACGGTCGCGCGAGCGCGGTGGATCTCCACGCCTGCGTTGACGAGCACGCGCTCGTAGACGCCATTCAGCCGGGCGATCTCGCGGTCCTTGTTGGCAAGGAGCGTCGGCCAATCGAAGCGCGGCTCGCCGACCGTCCAGCCGTAGGCGCGGGCAAGCTCGAACTCCTCGCGCCAGTGCGCGGCGTAGGCGAAGAGCTTCTTCGGGATGCAGCCCACGTTGACACAGGTGCCGCCGAAGCGTCCGGGCTCGGCGATCGCCACTTTCGCGCCGTACGACCCCGAGACGCGGCTCGCGCGCACTCCGCCGGAGCCGCCGCCTATCGTGAAAAGATCGTAATCGAAATCCAGCTTACTTCAGGTTCGGAAGGTTGAGCCCGACCAGCTCGAGCTGCGAGGCGATGCGGCTGAGCTGCGGCTTGTCGGCGAGCCACGCGAGCGCGTTCTTCACGTTGCGCTCGATGAGCGCGCGCGGCATGCCCTCGACGCCGTTGAACATCTCCGCGAGGTCCTTGAGGTTCGCCGATTGCGCATCCCGGCGCACCTGCGCAAGCCGTGCTTCGATCGCCTTGCGATCGAGGTTGGTGACGAGCTTGAGGGTCCGTTCTTCATCGCCGGCCACGCCGGATCTCCGTTCGCCTGCGCGCTCATTTTACCAGCGTGTAACCGCCGTCTCTCGGGCGCACCGCGCCGTCGGCGACGAGCTTCTCGAGGTGCGCGGTGAGCGAGCGCGCAGCGACGCGGTGCACGCGCGCAGGCACGTCGTCGTACACGAGCGGCAGCATCTCCTCGAGCGACGGACGCCCGAGGCGCTCGAGCGCCGCGATCACCTTGCGCTCGCGGTTCAGCCGGTGCGCGATCAGGCGGCGCAGCTCCTTGTGCGGCGCGCCGATCAGGTAGCCGTGCCCCGGCGCGATGATCGCGATGTCCTCGCGCAACAGCCGCTCGAGCGATTGCAGATACTCCCGCATGTTGCCGTCGGGCGGGTTGATTACGACCGTCGAGCCCTGCATCACGTGGTCGCCGGTGAAGAGCATCTTCGTCTGCTCGAGCAGGTAGCAGACGTGATTCGACGCATGGCCCGGCGTGTGGATCGCGCGCAGCGTGATCGAGCCCCTCATTCCATCCACTTGGACGCGCTGTCCGTTCTCGAGCACCACGTCGGACCTGAACGTCGCATCCTGTCCCGCCGGCGCCGGGCGGCCGAGCACCTTGGCTCCGGTCTTCGCCTTCAGCAGCGCCGCTGCCGGCGAATGGTCGAGATGGGTGTGGGTGCACAGGATGAATTTCAGGTTCTTGAGCCGCGCCAGCTTTTCGATGTGCGAATCCACTGCCGGTCCGGGATCGACTACGGCCACGCCACCGACGATGTAGCTGTTCGTCCCCGGACCGGTCATCAGCCCCGGGTTCGGCGCGGTAATGCGCGTCACCCAGCGATCGAGCCGCTTGGGCTCGCCGGGAATGATGTCGTAGGTCGTCTCGCCGGTCTCGTCCGGGTCGGCCCAGTGGATCTCGAAGTACGGCGGATCGGCGCGACGGAAGATCTTTGGCCCCTCTTTTCCCTGCGCCCAGCAAGCCCGGTTCTCCTCGATCTCGGGCAGCGCGCGGACGTGCTCGATTGCTGCACGGGGATCGGAGAAGCGCGAGAGATCCTTGAGCGAGACCTGAGTGGCGTGCACGAGCTCGATCTCGCCGCGCGCGCAGCGCTCAAGGGCCTCGCGCGGCGTGGTCCAGATGTCGTGCACGGTTTCGCCGGCGTCGTGCGAGCCCTGCTGGCCCCCGGGCGCGAGCGCGACGAAGAACCGCGCGTCGAAGCGCCGCGAGCGTCCTGGCGCGGTGATCCAGTGGCCGTAGTAGGCAAGCTCATCGGCCGGGACGTAGAGGTCCTCGGCTTCGAGCATGTTGCGGAACGGCTTCTTGCGCCAGTGAAGGAGCTTTTCAGCTCTTTCGGGGGAAATCGGCGCGCCGCTAGCGTCCCGGGCAAGGAGAATTCCTGCTTCCTCGAAGCATTCGCGGATGGCGGCGACGTAGTACGCAACGCCGCCGGAGGAGACCTGCAGCCGCTCGTTCGCCTGGGCCTCGGTCAGGCCGACCACGCGATGTGCGGAATGGTCCTCGGGATCGAGCGAGCCGCCGGGAAAGACATACGCACCGCCAAGGAAAGCGGCAGTCTGCACCCGCTGCAGCATCAGCACTTCCAGGCCCTGCCGCAGCAGGATCAGCGTCGCGGCCGGGCGAGGAACGGCGGCCATCAGACGGTTCGGCCGGCGCGGTCCTTCTCGTTCGCCGCCTTGATCATCGCGCGCATGCGCGCCCAGTCGGCATCGGTGAGCTTGTCGAGCGCGACAAAGTAGCCCGAGGCGCCGGCGGCCAGGTAGCCCGCGCCGTCGATGGCGATGGTCTCGCCGGTGAGCCACTCGCAGCCGTCGGCCATGAGGAAAGTCGCGAGGTTCTGCAGCTCTTCCATGCGGCCGACCCGCCGCATCGGGTTCAGTTCGGAGGATTTCTCGAAGCCCTCGCCGGGGCGCAGGCGCTTCTGGGCGCCCTCGGTCGGGAAGGGTCCCGGCGCGATCGCGTTCAGCCGGATGCCGTATTTGCCCCATTCCACCGCGAGCGATTTGGTCATGACATGCAGCCCCGCCTTGGACATCGCCGAGGGCACGACATACGGCGAGCCGGTGTGCACCCAGGTGACGAGGATGGTGATGACCGAGCCCTTGTGGCCGCCCGCGATCCAGCGCTTGCCCACGCCCTGGGTCACGTAGAACGTGCCGTGGAACACGATGTTGGCAATGGCGTTGAAGCCGTTCGGCGAAAGGTCTTTCGTCGGGCTGATGAAGTTCCCCGCCGCGTTGTTCACCAGGCCCGTGAGTGGCCCGCTCTCGTCCCAGATCCGCTGCACCATGGCATCGACCGCCGCCGCGTCGCGGATGTCGAGTGCCTGGGTCTTGACAGAACCAGGACCGGGGAACTTTGAGCTGAGTTCCTGGGCTGTTTGATCCAGAACCCCGCCGCGTCGTCCGCAAATCCACACCTCGGCGCCGAGCTCGACGTACCTGGCGGCGATCTCCTTGCCGAGGCCCGTGCCGCCGCCGGTGACGAGGATGCGCTTGCCCTTCAGGAGGTCCGGCTTGAACACCCTCCGATTTTAGGCGGTCTGCGCCTCGGCAGGTGCGTACGAAGCGGCCCCGTTGCCGAACGACCAGTTCTCCTTCGCCACCTCGACCAGGTTGATCCATGCGTCCTCGGGCCGCAGGCCGACGGCGCCAGCGAGATTGGCCGCGATTTTTCGATACAGGGCGCGCTTCTGGTCCAGCGTGCGGCCGACCGAAAGAGTGATCTGGATGATCACCAGATCGCTGGTGCGCGCGATGCCCAGGTAGGTCGAGTCGTAGACGATGTCGCCGGGCTCGTGCTCGGTGAGGATCTGGAAGCGATCGAGCGGCGGCACGCCAACGGCTTCGACCAGCGCCCGGTGGACCGCGTCGCCCACCTGGCGCCGGTAGGCCGCGGGCTTACCCTTGGCGAGCGAGATGCGGA
>DATADT010000511.1:0-5972 GCA_036258355.1 Burkholderiales bacterium | reverse complement strand
GCTGCAGGACGCGTTCGGTCTCAGCACGAAGTTCGTCGGGTTGGAGAACTTCGAGGCACTGTTCGCCGACCCTCATTACCTCGCCTCGTTCCGCACCACTGCGGTATTCAGCGTGCTCGTTGCGTTTTCCGGAATCGCGATTTCGCTGCTCTTCGCCACGATGGCCGACCGCGTGCTGCGCGGCGCGCTCGCCTACAAGACGCTGCTCATCTGGCCGTACGCGGTGGCGCCGGCAGTCGCCGGGATGCTTTGGGCGTTCCTGTTCGCGCCCTCGATCGGCATCGTGACCTACGCGCTCAAGCGCGCCGGCATCGACTGGAACTGGATCATCCACGGCGACCAGGCGATGCTCCTAGTCGTGGTGGCTTCGACTTGGAAGCAGATCTCGTACAACTTCCTCTTCTTCCTCGCCGGGCTGCAGTCGATCCCGCGCTCGCTGATTGAAGCCGCGGCGATCGACGGGGCGGGACCTGCGCGGCGCTTCTGGACCATCGTGTTCCCGCTGCTTTCGCCGACCACCTTTTTCCTGCTGGTGGTGAACATCGTGTACGCGTTCTTCGATACTTTCGGCGTCATCGACGCCACGACCCAGGGCGGTCCCGCCCAGGCGACCCAGATCCTCGTCTACAAGGTGTATTACGACGGCGTCAAGGCGGCCGACCTCGGCGGCTCCTCGGCGCAGTCGGTGGTCCTGATGTTCATCGTGATCGCGCTCACCGCGCTGCAGTTCCGCTTCGTCGAGCGCCGGGTGCAGTACTCATGATCGAGAACCGTCCCGGCCTCACGGTGCTGTCGCACGCTGTGCTGATCCTCGGCGTGGCGGCCGTGGCGTTCCCGCTCTATGTCACGTTCGTCGCTTCCACCCACCGGCTGGAAGACATCATGGCGGTGCCGATGCCGCTCGCGCCGGGCGACCAGTTCGTGCAGAACTACTCGCAGGTGCTCGCCGCCGGCACCACCACCGGCTCGAAGGCCGCGGTCGCGAGAATGCTGTTCAACAGCCTGGTGATGGCGCTCGCGATCGCGATCGGCAAGATCGCGATCTCGATCATCGCCTCGTTCGCGATCGTGTATTTCCGCTTCCCGCTGCG
The DNA here is from genome assembly GCA_036258355.1 of Burkholderiales bacterium. GTDB lineage: Bacteria > Pseudomonadota > Gammaproteobacteria > Burkholderiales > SG8-39 > SCGC-AG-212-J23. The sequence continues at coordinate 4,881 of DATADT010000511.1, read as the reverse complement.
CCACTTCTTCTTCTGGATGATCTTCGTCACGCTCATGCTGCCCGTGGAGGTGCGCATCATCCCCACCTTCAAGGTCGTGTCCGACCTGGGGATGCTGAACTCTTACGTCGGCCTGACGCTCCCTTTGATCGCCTCGGCGACCGCCACCTTCCTTTTCCGCCAGTTCTTCCTCACCGTTCCCGACGAGCTCGCCGAGGCCGCGCGCATCGACGGCGCCGGCCCGATGCGCTTTTTCTGGGACGTGCTGCTGCCGCTCGCCAAGACCAGCATCGCGGCGCTCTTCGTTATCCAGTTCATCTACGGCTGGAACCAGTACCTGTGGCCGCTGCTCATCACTAGCGAGGAGAGCATGTACACCGTGGTGATCGGCATCAACCGCATGATCGTCGGCGGCGATGCCGCAAACGAGTGGAACCTGGTCATGGCCACCGCGGTGCTCGCGCTGCTACCCCCGGCAGCGGTGGTAATCCTGATGCAGAAATGGCTCGTCAAAGGCCTGGTCGAGACCGAGAAATAGGGCAATGGCCGACGTTTCCTTCCGTGAAGTGAGGAAGTCCTACGCAGAGCTCGAGGTCATTCACGGAGTTTCCGTGGACGTGAAGCACGGCGATTTCGTGGTCATCGTCGGGCCGTCGGGCTGCGGCAAGTCGACGCTGCTGCGCATGGTGGCGGGCCTCGAGCAGATCACCTCGGGCGAGATCGCGATCGGCGGCCGGGTGGTCAACAACCTGGAGCCCAAGGACCGCGACATCGCCATGGTGTTCCAGAACTACGCGCTCTACCCGCACATGAGCGTGTACGACAACATGTCTTACGGGCTGCGGATCAAAGGATTCTCAAAGAAAGACATCGAGACGAGGGTCCGCAGAGCCGCAGAAATCCTTGAGCTCACTAATTTTCTACAAAGAAAGCCAAGACAGCTTTCCGGCGGGCAGCGCCAAAGGGTAGCCATGGGACGTGCCATCGTGCGCGAGCCGGCGGTGTTCCTGTTCGACGAGCCGCTGTCCAACCTGGACGCGAAGCTGCGCGTGCAGATGCGCGCGGAGCTCCAGGCGCTGCACCGGCGGCTTGGCACCACCAGCCTGTACGTGACTCACGACCAGGTGGAGGCGATGACGCTCGCGCATCGCATGATCGTCATGAACGCGGGGCGCGCCGAGCAGATCGGCGCGCCGCTCGAGGTCTACGCGAAGCCCGCCACAACGTTCGTTGCCGCGTTCATCGGCTCGCCGCCGATGAACCTGATCCCGCAGGAGCGCGACGGCCGCAAGGTGCTCTTCGGGATCCGGCCCGAGCACCTCGAGCCCTGCCCCGAGTCGCAGGCGAAGCTCTTCGCCGAGATCGATCTCATCGAGCCCCTCGGGGCCGACACGCTCGTGTACGGCCACCTGGGCAATGGAACTAGAATTGCGGCGCGCCTTCACTCGTCCATGGACGCGCGCGCAGGCAGGCTCGCCTTGCGCTATCGCCCGGAGCACGCGCACTACTTCGACGCCGAGACCGGCGTCCGGATCTAGTTTTTGCTGAAGACCACCCCTTTTCACGAGCGCACCGCGACGCTCTGCGCAAGCTACGCATGGCGCCGCTGGGCCGGGTACGTGGTCGCGAGCTCCTACGAGCTCTCCCACGAGCGCGAGTACCACGCGATCCGCGGCTCGGCTGCGCTCTTCGACGTGTCGCCGCTCTACAAGTACCGCGTGCGCGGGAAGGACGCGGCGCGGCTGCTCGACCATGTCGTCACGCGGAGCATCTCGCAGCTCGAGGTCGGGCAGGTCGCGTATACGCCCTGGTGCGACGCCGCCGGCAAGGTGCTCGATGACGGCACGGTCGCGCGCCTCGGAGAGGCCGAATTCCGCATGACTTCCGCCGAGCCGAATCTGCGCTGGCTCGAGGACAACGCCAGTGAGCTGGAAGTCGAAATCGAGGACGTAACCGAGTCCCTTGCCGCGCTGTCGCTCCAAGGCCCGGCATCGCGCGCGATCCTCGGCGACATCGAGCTCAAGTACTTCCGCCTCGCCCGCAGGTACCTGGGCGACATCCCGGTCGCAATATCCCGCACCGGCTACACCGGGGATCTCGGCTACGAGATCTGGGTCTCGGCGAGGGATGCGATCGCGTTGTGGGACTACCTGATCTCCGTCGGCACGCCGTACGGCATCGTGCCGGCGGGAATGCTGGCGCTCGACATGGCGCGCATCGAGGCGGGGCTCATGCTGATCGAAGTGGACTACGTGCCCGCGCGCAAGGCGCTGATCGAGAGCCAGACCTCGAGCCCCTTCGAGCTCGATCTCGGCTGGACCGTGAACCTCAAGAAGGAGCGCTTCGTCGGCCGCGAGGCGCTGACGCGGGAGGCGAGCCGCGGGCCGCAATGGCAGTTCGTCGGCCTCGAGATCGACTGGACCTCGCTTGAGCAGCTGTACGCGGAGGTGGGCCTCGCCACGCGCCTGCCCGCGGCCGCCTGGCGCACGAGCGTGCCGATCTACGCCGGCAAAGAGCAAGCGGGTTACGCCACGAGCGGCGGCTGGTCGCCGCTCTTGAAGAAATACATCGCACTTGCGCACCTGAGCTCGCGCTTTGCCCGGCCGGGCACGCTGCTCGACATCGAGATGACGGTCGAGCACCGGCGCAAACGCGCGGCCGCGCGCGTGGTGAAGAAGCCCTTCTTCGATCCGGAGCGCAAGCGTGCGTAGGGAAGAGACGCTTGCCTAGATACGACGCCATTATTGTCGGCGGCGGACACAACGGACTGGTGTGCGCCGCGTATCTGGCACGCGCCGGACGGAAGGTGCTGGTCCTCGAGCGCCGCGAGCGCATCGGCGGCGCGGCGGTCACCGAGGAGGTGTTCCCGGGGTTCCGCTTCTCGGTGTTCTCCTATGTGGTTAGCCTGCTGCGGCCCGAGATCATCCGCGAGCTCGAGCTGCCGCGCCACGGGCTGCACATCCTGCCGCTCGAGAGCACGCTCACGCCGCTCCTCGAGGGAGGAGAGGCAGGGAATTACCTCGCGCAGTGGAGCGACCACGACCAGAACCGGCGCGAGCTCGCGCGACACTCGCTGCGCGACGCCGAAGCCTACGACGAGTTCGGCCTCATGCTGCACCAGATGGCGCGGGCGGTGAAGCCGCTCCTCGGGATGGTGCCGCCGGATCCCGCGTCGCTTTCGCTGCGGGACGTGCGGGGCATGGCGCGCCTCGGGCGCTACTTCCGCGACCTCGGAAAGGCCGACTTCAACCGCCTGACCAAGCTCCTTACCATGAGCGCGGCCGACTTCCTCGACGAGTGGTTCGAGAACGAGGCGCTCAAGGCGACGAAGTCCGCAAGCGGGATCATCGGCACGCTGCTCGGCCCGCGCTCGCCCGGCACCGCGTACGTGCTCCTGCACCATTACATGGGCGAGCTCGACGGCGTGTTCCGTGCCTGGGGCTTCGCCCGCGGCGGCAACGGCTCGGTGAGCGCCGCCATCGCCGCCGCTGCACGCGCCGCCGGGGCCGAGATCCGCTGTAGCGCTCCGGTGGACAAGATTGTGGTTACGCACGGCAAGGCGCGGGGCGTCGTGCTCGAGGATGGCGAGGAGATCCTGGCGAAGCTCGTGGTTTCGGGCGCCGATCCGCGGCGCACGTTCCTGCAGCTCGTCGGCGAGAAGCATCTGCCCGGGGACTTCGTCGAGCCCCTCAGGCAATTTCGCTTCCGCGGCGCATCCGCCAAGGTCAACTTGGCGCTCGGCGAGCTGCCCAATTTCACCTGCCTGCCCGGTCCGGGCGCGCACCTGCGCGGTGCGATCTCGATCAGCCCGAGCGTCTCGTACCTCGAGCGTGCCTACGACGAAGCGAAGTACGGCGAGCCCTCGCGCCAGCCGTACATGGACGTCGTGATTCCATCGTTTCTGGACCCGCAGATGGCGCCTCCGGGCAAGCACGTGATGTCGATCTTCGTGCAGTACGCGCCCTACCAGGCGAACGGCGGCTGGACCGACGCGCGTCGCGAGGCGCTCGGCGATACCGTGGTTGACACGCTTTCGCAGTACGCGCCGAACCTGAAGAAGGCGATCCTGCATCGCCAGGTCCTTACGCCCGCGGACATCGAGCGCATCGTCGGCCTCGCCGAGGGCAACATCTTCCAGGGCGAGCTCACGCTGCAGCAGATGTTCTTTCTGCGGCCGGTGCCGGCGTGGGCGAAATACCGCACTCCGCTCGCCGGCCTTTATCAATGCGGCGCCGGCACCCATCCCGGCGGCGGTGTGATGGGCGCTTCGGGGCGCAACGCGGCGCTGCAGATCCTCGGAGGCGCATGAACCGCGCCATCGTGATCGGCGGCGGAGCCGATGCGCTGGTGGCTGCGCAGGTGCTGGCGCGCGCCGGGCGCGAAGTGATGGTGATCGAAGCCTCAGCCTCGGTGCCCGACGACGGCTGGGTTCCGCCCAGGGTGCTGCGCGAGCTGCGCATCGAAGGAGTGAAGCTCGAGTGGCCGGATCCGTGGCTTGTGGCTCCGCTCGCCGACGGCGGGCGGCTCGAGCTCTGGCGCGACATCGCGCGCTCGGCGGAATCGATCCGGCGCCTGAGCGCGCGCGATGCCGAGCGCTGGCCGGCGTTTTGTGAGCGCATGGCGCGCCTTGCGCGCTTCCTCGAAGCGGTGTATTCGGAGCCGCCGCCCGATCCGCTAAGCGCCGGCTTCGCGCTGCGTGCGCGGCGGCTTGGCAAGCAAGGCCTGGCCGATTTGCTTCGCCTGCTGCCCATGCCGGTCGCCGACCTCCTCGACGACTGGTTCGAGACCGATGCCCTGAAAGGCGCGCTCGGCGCCGCCGGCATCCTGCATCTGCTGCAAGGGCCGCGCTCCGGCGGGACAGCATTCCGGCTGCTGCATCACCATGTGTGTTGCCCGCCGGGG
>DATADT010000510.1:0-16154 GCA_036258355.1 Burkholderiales bacterium | reverse complement strand
CCGACCTCGGTGTAGCGCTGCGCAAGCCGGTGCATGAAGGAGCGCACGATGAACCCGGCGACGGCGTAGCTCGAGAGGATCATGCCGATCACCGAAGGCGCGAGGCCGATGGAGCGGCCGTAGATCGGCAGGTAGAACTGGAAGAGCTCGATGCCGGTCAGAGTGACGCCGCTCATGATGAGCGTGCGGCGCAGCGCCGGGATCGCCAGCAGGTCGAAGGCGCTCTTCGCCTGCTCTTCCTCCTCGTGCCGGACGTGTGTCGGAATCAGGCTACGGTGAGCGAGAACGACGAGCGCGGGCGTTGCGGCCACGACGGCGAGGATCGCAAAGGCCGGCCGGAAGCCGGCGAGATCGATGGCAAAGCCGGCGAGCGACGGGCCGATGAACGCGGCGGTCGCGCTGCCCAGGGCGAAAGTGGAGAAGTTGCGCGTGCGCTCGGCTTCGGTGCCGAGTGAGCCGACCAGGTTGTGGATCGAGACGTGGAAGAAGATGTGCCCCAGGCCGATGAGGGCCGGGCAGACGAAGAGCCAGCGAATGTCGGACACCGTGAAGGCGACTGCGAGCCCCGCGGCCATGGTGAGCGCACCGCAAACGACGGGAATGCGAACTCCGAAGCGGTCGGACATCCTGCCCGCCTGCACTGCAAGAAGGAGCGGGAACACCGCAAAGAGCGCCGCCAGGGCTCCGACCGCGGCCGCGCCGGCACCGAGCTCGAGCGCGTAGAGCGAGATCGCGACCTTGCTGCCGCGCTGCCCGATGGAGTTCAGCATCGACAGCAGAACCACGAGGTAAACGGTCATCGGATAAATGTATACTGAAGCGCGAATGAGCACCGAGTCGCACTACCACAGCAAGAAGGACCGGATCTTCGTCCGCGCGATCCAGGGACAGTACAGCCTGAAGGAGGAGCTCGCACGGCTGCGCGCGATGCCGCGTGTGCGCAAGGGCAAGGAGCTCAAGTTCGTCGACGGCCCGCAGACCTACAGCCGCCATTACGTCGAACCGAAGGACGGCATCACGCAGATGTTCCATCTGCACCTCGAGGAATACGCGCCTGGCGGAAGGTCGCAAAAGCACGGCCACGTCAACGAGGCGGCGTTCTACATCCTTGACGGCAAGGGCTACGAGATCCACGACGGCGTGCGCTACGACTGGCAGGCGGGCGACGTCGCGATCGTGCACAACAACTGCGTGCACCAGCACTTCAACGCGAGCCCCGACAAGCCTGCGCGCGCGCTCGTGATCAAAACGAAGCCGATGTTCATGTTCATGAACATGCTGTTCCAGCAGCTGGTGGAGCCGCGCCCAACGACGCCGGCGCCGGGGGCGGAGAACTTCAAGGTGAGGGAATCGGAGGAACAGTAAATGGCCTGGGACGAATCCAGAGCATGGCGCAAGGGACGTAGCAACCAGAGGCTCTATCAGGCGCTGCTCGACGATGCCGCGGCCGCGCCCGCGCGCAACGCCAAGCGCAAGAAGATCGTTCGGCCCGAGGACATGCCTTGGGAGATGTCGCGGCAAGGGCTGCTCAAGCACCTCATCAACGAGGGCATGAACACCCGGATGGAGACGGTCGACGCCTACATGCTCATCATTCCGCCGGGCAGCCGTTCGGGCAAGCACCGCCACCTCGCCGAGGAGTGCCTCTATGTCCTCGAGGGCAGCGGCTACGATCTCCATCAGGACTGCGACGTCGAGATCACCGACACCTACCACTGGAAGCCGCAGGACGAGGTGAAGCGCTATGAATGGGAGGCGGGCGACGTGATCTACATTCCGCCGAACACCATCCACCAGCACTTCAACGCGCGCGCCGATCGCCCGGTGCGCCTCATCTCGGCCACCAACCGCATCTACAAAGCGTGCGGCCTGAATGACCTCGAGCAGCTCGAGGACGCGCCCGAGTACGACCCGAAGGTCGTGCTGACCGCGGAGCTCGTCGAGAAATTCCTGCGGGTGAAGGAAAAGACGCCGGCTTGAGCGCGGCCGTACTGCCGCAGCACCCCGCGCCGCCGCGCCCGTGGCGCGAGCTTTGGCTGATCACCCTCGGCCACGGCCTCACGCACTGGTACCCGGCCACTTTCTATCTCCTGCTGCCGCTGATCGGGGCCGAGCTCGGCCTTTCCTACAGCCAGATCGGCCTCATCATGACCTGCAAGTACATCGCTTCGGCGGTCGCCAACGTGCCGGGCGGGGTGTTAGTCGACACCGTGGGCCGCAAAGGCCTGCTCATGGGGGTGTCGCTTTTCTGGATCGGCTTTCCCTACCTCCTCATCGGCTTCACTAACAGCTACGTCATGCTGCTCGCGTGCATCGCGCTCGTGGGCTTCGGCAACAGCCTTTGGCACCCGACCGCGATCCCGACGCTCGGCCGGCGTTACCCAGAGCGCAAGGGCCTCGTGCTCTCGGTCCACGGCATGGGCGGGAACGTCGGCGACGCCGTTGCGCCGATCGTGATCGGCGCCGCGCTCACCCTCTTCACCTGGCGGGAAGTGGTGGTGCTCAACGTCGTGCCGGGGCTCGTTGTGGCGGCGCTTCTCTTCGTGTTTCTCGGCAGCATGCGCCTCGGCTCGAAGAAGGCTGAAGGCGAGACCCAGTCCTTCCGCGCCTATCTCGCGGGGCTCAAGGATCTTTTCCTCAGCCGCTCGCTGGTCCTCCTTTCGACCGGCTCGGCGTTCCGTACCATGACGCAGAGCGCGCTGCTCACTTTCCTCCCGGTGTACCTCGCCAATGAGATGGGATATTCGCCCCTCTGGGTCGGGGCCAGCCTCTTTGCGTTGCAGGCGGCCGGGTTCGCCGCCTCGCCGGTCGCCGGACACCTCTCCGATCGAATGGGGCGCAAGCAAATTCTGATGACGAGCATGGCGGCGAGCGGAGTCGTGCTCCTCGTCATGGCGCTGAGCGGCGGCTCGCCGCTCTTCGTCGCGCTGGTCGCGGTGCTCGGGTTTTTCCTCTACGCCACGAGGCCGGTGATCCAGGCCTGGATGCTCGAGGCGACGCCGAAGAACATGGGCGGCTCGAGCATCGGAGTGCTGTTCGGAGCACAGGCGGTCGGCGGCGCGCTCGGGCCGCTCGTCGGCGGAATGGTCGCGGACCGCTTCGGCCTGCTCGCCGCCTTTTACTTCCTCGCGGCGACGATCGTGGTCGCCAACCTGTTCATCATCGGCGTGCGCACATCCAGAAGTTGAACGCCGCATAGGCGGCGTAGGCGCACAACCAAAGCACGCCGATCAGCTCCAGCGTCAGGTGCTCCGCCGCCGCGAGCGCAAGCGCGGCAAAAAGCGGCAGCGACAGCAGCTCGCCGATCGCTATGGCGTGCGTCCGCCGCGCCGCGTACAGGCCGACGAGCGGGATCCAGGACGCGATGCGGACTACGCTGCCGGCGAAGACGAGCGCGACTGCCGTGGCGGGAGCGGAGAAGCTCGGGTCGTAGAGCGCTTCGACCAGGGGCTGATGGAACGCGAAGAGCAGCACAAAGAGTGCCGCGGACGGTATCAGGATGGTGCGGATCGATTCGCGCAGGACCGGGGCAATCCCCGGATGCGGGTAGGCTGAAGCCATGCGCGGCAGATACACCACGCTGAGCAGACCTCCGGCGAGGCCGCAGACCCAGTCGGAGATCCGCCAGAGCGCCTGCAGCACGCCGCTGTCGTGCCATGAAAGCGACTCGCCGACCACGCTGCGCACGACGAGCATCGATGCCGGGCTGAGGATGCCGATCGCCACCCCGGGCAGGATGTAGCGCTCGAGCGCGTGATCGTGCCCGCGCCGCGCCGCCTCGGCGCGATGCGAAACGAAGAGCAGGACGGCTGCGGGCGCGGCTTGCGAGACGATGAGGAGCTCGATGAGGTAGGGTTGCGGCGCCAACGCTGCCGCCGCGAGCGCGACCGAGGCCGAAACGAACGCGAGCCCAAGCATCAGGTCGCGGCGCTGCTGGCCCAGCCAATAGCTGTTCACCAATACGTGGATTACGGCAATCCATCCGGCAAGCGCTGCCAGCGCAGCGCTTCGCGGGGCAAGCGCGGCGCCGCCGAGGCGCTCGGATGCGTTCCAGCCTGCGAGCGCGGCGCCCAGGGCCACCGGCGCGGAGACGGCGAGCCCGAGAGCGAGCGCGCGGCGCAGCAGGAGCTGCTGGCGCTCGACGAGATGGGCCTGCGCGAGGAGCACCGAAAGGCCTGCGCCTACTCCCGACGCGACGACCGCCGTAACTATCTCGATGAGGGAAGAAAGCTGCGCCCACAGCGCGACCAGCTCGCCGCCGCCGCGCATCGCGAGGATCTTGTCGAGCGCCGAGCGGCCGGCCAGGCCGACCGCGATAATCGCTAACGCGAGGAAGAGCTTCGTTCTTATCTTTTCGCTCGGCAGCGCAGAGTGTGATTCCCGCACTGCATCGAACGCACAATAAATCACAGTCGCAGTACCAGCAACACGCCGCCGATGGATTAGCGAATCGATGAAGCCGGCATTTCAATGCCGCACAGCGTGGGGGAGACGCGCGAAGCCTTTCCTGCAAATAAGAGCAATTTCCGATTCGTCCTGCGGATGCTCGCGCGCCCTGTCGCTTTTTCGCAAGGTACAATCCGCCACCGGGGAGGTACGCGGGTCTAGATGGCGGACCAGGCTAGCGAGGCAGCGGTTCTCTTTGCCGATGTCAGCGGCAGCACCAAGCTCTACGAAACCGCGGGCAACGCGGTCGCGCACGCGGCGGTCGAAAGCTGCGTCGACATCATGCGGCAGAAAACCGTGGCCGCGAAGGGCCGCGTCATCAAGACTATCGGCGACGAGGTGATGTCGGCGTTCCGCAGCGCGGACGACGCGGCCGACGCGGCGATCGAAATGCAGCTCGCCATTTCCGCGCTGCAACCGGTAGGCAACACCACGCTCGGCATCCGCATCGGGCTCAACTACGGGCCGGTAATCGAGCGCGACGGTGACATGTTCGGCGACGCCGTGAATCTCGCATCGCGCCTGGCGGCGGTCGCGACCAAGGGCCAGATCATCACTGCGCGCGAGACCCTGATGATGATGTCGCCCATGCTCAAGGCGAACACCCGCGCCATCACTACGATCCATGTGAAGGGCAAGGCGCAGGAGATTCAGGTCTACGAGCTGATCTGGCAGCAGAGCGAGGACATGACCACGCTCGTCTCGCACAAGGGCGTGTTCAAGCCGCGCAATACCACGCTGAAGCTCAAGCTGCAGGACGTCGAGGTCGTGCTGTCCGCCGAGCGCCCCTCGCTCGCCGTAGGGCGCGACCCGTCGGCCGACCTCGTAATCCGCGAGCTCATGGCTTCCCGCGCGCACAGCAAGATCGAGCGGCGGCTCGACAAGTTCGTTCTCACGGACCACAGCGCGAACGGCACGTTCGTCACTATCGAGGGCGACAAGGAAATTATCCTGCGCCGAGAGGAGTTCACGCTGCGCGCACACGGCTGGATCGCGTTCGGACAGTCGCGCAGCGGCGCGACCGACGTGGTCGAGTTCTTCTGCGAGTAATGTAAAAAGAGGTGAGAGCATTCACGCGCGCCGAGCGAAGACGCGCTGCTGAATTTCGCGCCAAAGCAGACGCTTAGTTTCTTCGCGGCGAGCGCCCGGCGCGCATCGCAGGATAATCGGATAGCGCGCGGGTGCCCAGCTGCAGGGCGACTTTCACCTTGTCAGGTCCTTGATCGGATTCGATAATGTTCGGTCAAGACAAAAGGGGGGCGGGTTCTCGGACCCGCTGCAGTCGAAGGGGATGGCGGAACCTGAGCTCAAGGCCCTAGGGCGCTACACGATCGAGCGTACCCTCGGCAAGGGTGCGATGGGCATCGTGTACGAAGGACTCGATCCGAAGCTCAACCGCCGGGTCGCGATCAAGACCATCCTCAAGAGCCATCTCGACCCCGACACCGTCAAGGACTACTCGATGCGCTTCTCGCGCGAGGCGCAGGCGGTGGCGCGGCTCAACCATCCGCACATCGTGCAGGTGTACGACTTTGCCGAGGAGGGTGAGATCGCCTACCTGGTGATGGAGTTCATCCGCGGCAAGGAGCTGAAGAACTTCTTCGACGCGAACGAGCGCTTCGATATCCAGGAAGTGGTGCGCATCATGTGCGAGCTGCTCGATGCGCTCGACTTCGCGCACAACGCCGGCATCATCCACCGCGACATCAAGCCGGCCAACGTGATGCTCGACTCGCAGGGGCGCACGAAGCTGACCGACTTCGGCGTCGCGCGCGTGCAGGACCTCGACCGTACCAATGCCGAGCACACCCAGGCCGGCACCCTGGTAGGCACGCCGGCCTACATGTCGCCCGAGCAGATCACCGGGGCGGCCATCGACAAGCGCACCGACGTGTTCTCGGCCGGGATCATCCTGTACCAGTTCCTGACGGGCGAGAAGCCGTTCACCGGCGGCGGCGCCTGGACGATCGCGAAGAAGATCATCCGGGAGCATCCGCCGCTGCCGTCGTCGCTCAACAATGCGGTGACGCCGTACTTCGACGCGGTGGTGAACAAGGCGCTCGCCAAGAACCCGGACACGCGTTACCGGTCAGCCAAGGACTTCGCTGCCGCGCTGAAGCTCGCGCTCGAAGGCAAGGGCGATATCGAAGACACCGACAGGACGGTCGTCGGCGACTTCGCGGTCGCCGCGCCCGCACCAGGGGGCGGGTCGCAGCCGAGGCCCTCGGCCGCGATCGGCGCGAGCGGTACGCAGCCCGGCACGCAAGGCGGCAGCCAGGAAGTCGAGCTCGAATTCTGGCGCGCGATCAAGGACGGCAACGACCCGGAGGACTTCGAGCTCTACGTGCAGCAGTTCCCGAACGGGATATACGCGGCGCTTGCCAGGCGCAAGATCGCCAAGCTGCGCGGCGCCGGCGACGACAAGAACGCCGAAGCGAGGAAGCAGGAGAAGCACGAAACCGAGGAAGCCGCGCGCAAGGAAGCCGAGGCGCGCGCCAAGCTCGCCGAGGAGAAGCAAAAGCTCGAGCTCGAGCTGGCGAACAACGAGGAGGAGTTCCAGCGCCGCGAAGCCCCGCGCGAGCGCGCCCGGCTCGAGGCCGAAAAAGCGAAGAAAGAGGCCGAGGAGCAGGCAAAGAAGCAAGCCGAGGCGCGCGCCAAGCGCGAAGCCGAGTTCAAAAAGCGCGAAGCCGGGCTGAAAAGGCAGGCCGCCGCCGTAGGCAGGAAGACTTTGCCCACGCCGCTCGCCGGGGTTGCCCTGGCCGTGCTCGCCGTCGCGAGCGCCGGGTGGTACTTCCTCGCGCCGAGCGACGTCGAGCAGCAGCAGAAGATCGCCGCCGAGAAAACCACGGTGGCCGCGGCGGCGCCGGGAGGCCAGGGGCTCTTCGACCAGGCCATGGCGCTCGAGCAGCAGGGCAAAGGCGGCGATGCCGTCAAGCTCTACGTGCGTGCCGCGCGCTCGGGCAACGGCAAGGCGGCGAAGCGGCTGGGCCAGATCTACGACAAGGGCATCGCCGGCGTCTCGCGCGACTATGCCGAGTCGCTCAAGTGGTACAACGCCGCCCACGTGCTGGGCGAAGAGGTTCCGCTGGCGCGAGAGGGCGCTAACAGCCGCTTAAAAGCAGGGCGCTAACAGCGCTTGAAACGGGGGCCGCGATCCGATACTGTGTTTATATACAGTATCCATGGCCCCCTCCCTGGAACAGGTTCTCGAGCGGCACCCGATCTGGCGCGGACGCGCTGACGGGTATTTTTCTCCTGCTGTTTCAACCACCTATCCGGTCCTGGACAGCGCTCTGCCAGGCCGCGGCTGGCCGACCGGGGCGCTTACCGAGATTCTGTCCGGGCATGAAGGCATAGGAGAGCTCGGGCTCGTGCTGCCGGCCCTGGCGGCGCTTTCGTGGGCTGGCAAGCGCGTGGTATGGCTCGTGCCGCCGCATCTTCCTTACGCGCCTGCGCTCGCCGCCGCCGGCGTGGATCTCGCCAATCTCGTGGTGGTGCGTGCGCCCGGCCGGCGCGACGCGCTGTGGGCGGCCGAGCAGGTGCTGCGCTCGCGAAGCTGCCACGCGTTTGTCGGCTGGTTCCGCCGCCCGGGCTACCGCGAGCTGCGGCGCCTCGTGGTCGCCGCCGAAGCGAGTCCGGCCTGGGTGGTGCTTTTCCGTCCGCGCGCTGCCGCGCACGAGGCTTCGCCCGCCGCGCTGCGCATCGCTGTCGAGCCCGAGGGCGACGCGCTTGCGGTCCGCATCCTGAAGCGCAGGGGCGCGCCCGCCGCCACGCCGCTTCTCGTCGCCGTGAACCGGCCTTTCCATGCTCTGGGTCGCACTCCATTTCCCGTGCCTGCCGCCGGAGGCGCTCGCGCCGATCGCCGCCTGGGCGTGCCAGTTCACGCCTAAGGTCTCGCTCGAGCCGCCGCAGGAGCTCGTCCTGGAAGTGCAGGGCAGCCTGCGCCTGTTCGGAGGCTTCGACGAGCTCAAGCGGAAGCTCGCGGCCGGGCTGGAGGAGCTCGGCTACCCCTTTCACCTCGGCTGCGCGCCCACCGCGCGCGCGGCGCTTTGGCTTGCTCGCGGCGCAGGTGAAACCAACCTCGCGGCTCTGCCGGTCGAGGTGACGCGCTTCGACGTCGAGTTTCTCGGCGGTGTCGGCATCTCCACCATCGGAGCGCTGCTCAAGCTGCCTCGCGAAGGGCTGGCGCAGCGTTGCGGCGCGCGTGTGGTCGAAGAGCTCGACCAGGCGCTCGGCGCGGCGCCCGAGCCTCGCAGCTTCTTCGCGCCGCCGCCGCGCTTGGAGGCAAAGCTCGAGCTGCCTGCCGAGGTGGCCCACGCCGAGGGCCTGCTTTTCGGCGCGCGCCGGCTCCTCTTGCAGCTCGCAGGCCTGCTGGCGGCGCGGCACGAGGGCATTCGCGGCTTGCGGCTCCTCCTGCTGCACGAAACCCGGGCAAGCAGCCTGGAAATCGGCCTCGCGTCCGCGACGCGCGATGCCGAGCGCATGGCGCGCGTGCTGCGCGAGCGCCTTGCCCAGGTCGCGCTGGCCGAGCCGGTAAGGGCGCTACGGCTCGAGGCCGCCGACTTCGCTCCGCTCCAGGGGGGAAGCGCGGGGATGTTCGGCGATACCGCGCGCGAAGCCGAGGACTGGGCCGAGCTCCTGGAGCGGCTGCGCGCCCGGCTGGGCAGCTCGGCCGTGCACAGCCTCGCCACGCTGCCCGATCACCGCCCGGAGCACGCCTGGCAGCGCGTCGAGCCCGGTGAATGGGATCCGCGCGCGGCGCCCGCGCCCGGCCCGCGGCCGGTCTGGCTCATGGATGAGGCGAGGAAGATCGACCCGGGCGATTTCGTCCTGCTTGCCGGTCCGGAGCGCATCGAGTCCGGCTGGTGGGACGGCGACGATGCGAAGCGCGATTACTTCGTCGTGCGGCTGCCGAACGCCGCGCTCGCCTGGATCTTCCGGGAAGAGGGGCAATGGTATCTGCATGGGCTCTTTGCCTGATCTCCATGGCCTCCTTACCTGATTATGCCGAGCTGCATTGCCTTTCAAACTTCAGCTTCCTGCGCGGCGCGTCGCATCCCGAGGAGCTCGTGTCGCGCGCCCAGGCGCTCGGCTACAAGGCGCTCGCGCTGACCGACGAGTGCTCGCTTGCCGGCGCAGTGCGCGCGCACCAGCAGGCGAAGGAATGCGGCCTGCCGCTCATCCTGGGCGCCGAGATCCTCGCCGAGCGACTCAAGCTGGTCCTGCTCGCCACCGACCGGCGCTCGTATGGCGCGATCTCGTCGCTGATCACCACCGGAAGGCGACGCAGCAAGAAGGGTACTTATTCCCTCAAGCTTCCGGACGTCGAGTCGCTTTCCGGCAGCGGCGTGCTGATGCTCTGGATCCCCGGAGAAGATCCGACTCCCGCGGCATGGATCGCGGAACGCTTCCGCGGCCATGCCTGGATCGCGGCGGAGCTGCACTGCGGGCCGAACGATCGCGCACGATTGCACGCTTTAAGGAAGATTGAAAAAAGCTTCGGCATTCCCCTGGTGGCGAGCGGCGACGCGCACATGCACGTGCGCTCGCGCCGGCGGCTGCAGGATGTCCTCACCGCCGTGCGCCTCGGTAAGCCAGTCGCGCAATGCGGGCAGGCGCTGTTTCCCAACGCCGAGCGACATCTGCGGTTGCGCATGCGCCTGGCGCAGCTCTATCCGCCCGAGCTCCTCGCCGAGAGCGTGGCGATCGCCGAGCGCTGCCATTTTTCGCTGGATGAACTGCGCTACGAGTACCCGGCGGAGCTCGTACCCGAGGGCCATAGCCCTGCCTCGTGGTTAAGGGCGCTTACCGAGCAGGGCCTGCGCTGGCGCTTCCCGTCGGGCGTGCCGGCGAAGGTCGCCGAGCTGGTCGAGCACGAGCTCAGGCTCATCGCCGAGCTCGGCTACGAGCCTTTTTTCCTCACCGTGCACGACGTGGTGCGCTATGCGCGCGACCAGGGGATCCTGTGCCAGGGCAGGGGCTCGGCGGCGAACTCGGTCGTGTGCTACGCGCTCGGCATTACCGAGGTCGATCCGGCGCGCATGAGCATGCTATTCGAGCGCTTCGTGTCGCGCGAGCGCAACGAGCCGCTCGACATCGACGTCGACTTCGAGCACCAGCGGCGCGAGGAGGTGATCCAGTACGTCTATCGCAAGTACGGCCGCGACCGCGCCGCGCTTGCCGGGACGGTGATTTGCTATCGCGCGAAAAGCGCGGTGCGCGACGCGGGCAAGGCGCTCGGCCTGCCGCTCGACGAGGTGGATCGCCTGGCGAAGGGCCTGGCATTCTGGGATACCCGCAGCGCATTGGCCGGGCGCCTGGACGGCCAATTCCTCGAGCTGGTGCAGACCCTCATCGGCTTTCCGCGCCATCTTTCGCAGCACGTCGGTGGCTTCGTCATATCGCGCGGCCCGCTCGCCGAGCTCGTGCCGATCGAGAACGCCGCCATGCCCGAGCGCAGCGTAATCCAGTGGGACAAGGACGACCTCGAGGCGCTCGGGCTGCTCAAGGTCGACGTGCTCGCCCTCGGCATGCTCTCAGCGATCCGTAGGGCACTCGATTTTCTAGAAATTCAGATCGACCAGGTTCCCGCCGAGGACCCCGCGGTCTATCGGATGATCCAGAAGGCCGACACCGTCGGCGTGTTTCAGATCGAATCGCGCGCTCAGATGAGCATGCTGCCGCGCCTTCGCCCACAGAACTTCTACGACCTCGTGATCGAGGTGGCGATCGTGCGACCCGGACCCATCCAGGGCGGCATGGTGCATCCCTACCTGCGCCGCCGCCGCGGCCAGGAGCCCGAGAGTTATCCCAGCCCCGAGGTGGAACGGGTTCTGAAGAGAACCTTGGGCGTGCCGATCTTCCAGGAGCAGGTGATGGAGCTCGCGATGGTGGCAGCGGGCTTCACGCCGGGCGAGGCCGACCGGCTGCGCCGCTCGATGGCGGCTTGGAAGCGCAGCGGCGGCCTCGAGCCTTTCGAAGAAAGATTGAAGACCGGGATGAGACGGAACGGCTACAGCGAGGCGTTTGCCGATTCGATCTACCGGCAGATCCTCGGCTTCGGCGAGTACGGCTTCCCGGAGTCGCACTCGGCGAGCTTCGCGCTGCTCGTGTACGTCTCGTCGTGGATCAAGTGCCATCACCCGGCGGCGTTCTGCGCCGCCTTGCTCAACAGCCAGCCGATGGGGTTCTACGCGCCGGCGCAACTCGTGCAGGACGCGCGCCGGCACGGCGTCGAGGTGCGGCCGCCGGACGTGCAGCTGAGCGAGTGGGACTGCACGCTCGAGGGCGGGGCGGTGCGCCTGGGCTTGCGCATGGTGGGCGGGCTTGCCGAAGGAGAAGGCAGGCGCATCGCGGCGGGCCGGCCGTATCGCTCCATTCATGATTTGAATTTGAACAAAAGCAATCTGCGTTGCCTGGCGGCGGCCGGCGCGCTGCAGTCGCTGGCCGGGCACCGGCGCCTCGCGCGCTGGGCCGCAGCGGGCGCGGCGCGCCGCGCGCCGCTCGACGTCCCGGCGCATGAGCGCATGCCCGTGCTGGAAGCGCCCGGCGAAGGCGAGGAGATTGTCGCCGATTATGCAAGCCTCGGCCTTACGCTCGGCCGGCATCCGCTCGCCCTGCTGAGGCAACGCCTGGACCGGATGCGGCTCGAGAAGGCGGAAGAACTGAAATCAAAGCGCCACGGCGCTCCGGCGCGCGTGGCGGGGCTCGTCACCTGCCGGCAGCGGCCCGACACCGCGAGCGGAGTGATTTTCGTCACGCTCGAGGACGAAACAGGGTGCATGAACATCGTGGTGTGGCGAAACCTCGCCGAGCGCCAGCGCCGCGAGCTGCTCGGCGCCCGGCTGCTGGGCGTGGCGGGCGTGGTGGAGCGCGACGGCGACGTAGTGCACCTCGTCGCTCGGCGACTTGCGGACTACAGCGCGCTCCTCGGGCCGCTCGCTGCCGGCTCGCGCGATTTCCACTAAGATTTCGTCGTTGATCGAGATCCTGAAGCTCATCAGCAGCTATCGCACCCGGCGACCGGCCCGCGGGTCGCCGCTGCTCGACGCGCTTTTCCGCCAGCTCGCGCGCTGCAGCCCCGCCGAGGCGACCGCCACCGAAGAGCGCATCTGGGACGTGTGGATGCACCACCCGCACCGCGCCGCGGCGCGCGAGCTCGACCTCGCCACCGGCGACATCGCCGCGCGGCGCTATGACATCGCCGAGACCCGGCTCACGCGGCTTCTGCGCCGCGCGCCCGAGTTCGCCGAGGCCTGGCACAAACGCGCGGCGCTGTACTATCTGCTCGGGCGCGACGGGGAATGCCTGCGCGACATCCGCCGCACGCTCGAGCTCGAGCCGCGGCACTTCGGCGCGATGATGCACTTCGCCGAGATCCTGCGCTCGGCGCGCGCCGCGGCCGATGCGGGATTCGCGGTGCAGACCGCTCGTTCGATTCATCCGCATCTGACAATCCCTGACTAGCCGGGAAGGTGCCGCAACTATAATTGCCGCCATGAGCGCGGATGATTACAGGGTGATCGTAGCTAAGGATCTGGAAGACCTTATCCCGGTGTTCATGAACAACCGCCACAAGGAGCTCGATGCCTTGCGCACGGCGCTCGCCGCCGCGGACTTCGAGAAGCTTCGGCAGCTCGGCCACCGGATGAAGGGAGTGGGGAACTCGTACGGTTTCGCCCACGTCTCGACGCTCGGCAAGTACATCGAGGACGGCGCGCGCAGCGGCGACCGCACCGCGCTCCAGGCGAGCATCAGCGAGTACGGCGACTACCTCTCCAAGGTGCAGATCGCGTATGAGTGATGCGTAGCCGATGCGCATCCTCCTCATCGACGACGACGAGGACCTGCGCAACCTAGTATCGCGCTACATCCGCGGTCACTGGCCCGACGCCCAAATCGACGGCTACGATCCCCTCGAGCGCGACCTGCCGAGCGCCGCGTTCCCGCTGCGCTCCTACGACCTGATCGTGCTCGACTACATGCTCGGCCGCGGCGACGGACTGGAGTGGCTGAAGGCGCTGAAGCAGCGCGACGACTGCCCCAAGGTCCTGTTCCTGACCGGCGCCGGCAACGAGATCATCGCCGTGCGCGCGATCAAGGCCGGCGCCGACGATTACCAGCGCAAGCAGGAGCTCACTCGCGAGAAGCTGATCGCTTCGATCCGCGAGCTCACCGCCTCGCCGGTCGAGCGCACCGTGTCGCCCGACCTGGCCTCGCGGCTGGAGGGCCACAACCTCGGCGCCAAGGTGCGCATCCCGGGCATCAAGGTGCTGCACCTGATCGGCGAAGGCGGCACCGCGCGCGTGTATCTTGCCTCGCGCGAAACCGACGACGAGCCGCTGGTGGTCAAGATCCTGCGCCAGGAGATCGTGCTCAACCGCAAGGCGATGGAGCGCTTCATGGAAGAGTACGCCATGGTCGAGCGCATCCAGAGCCGCCACGTGGCCCGCATCCTTGGACACGGCAAGCACGAGAACAACATCTACCTCGTCATGGAGTTCTTCGAGGGCGGGGACCTCGGGAAGCGGCTCGGAGCCAAGCCGATGCCGCCGCAGGAGGCGCTGCAGCTGTTCCGGGAGCTGATGTTCGCGCTCGGCGACATCCACGAGAAGGGCATCCTGCACCGCGACCTGAAGCCCCAGAACCTGATGTTCCGCCGCGACGGCACGCTCGCGATCGTGGACTTCGGCATCGCCAAGAACATCGCCGCGGCCGACCGCACCGGGGCGGGCGAGGTCCTCGGCACGCCGCGCTACATGAGCCCGGAGCAGGTCCAGGGGCGGGCCCTCGATCTGCGCACCGACATCTACAGCGCCGGCGTGCTGCTCTACCAGATGCTGACCGGCAAGCACATGTTCGACGGCGAGACCGCGATGGAGGTGGCGATGCACCACCTGAACACGGTTCCCCCGTCATTGCCGGGTGAGCTGGCGCGCTACCAGCCGCTCATCGACAAGCTGGTGGAGAAGGACCGCGAGGCCCGCTTTCGCAACGCCGACGAGGTGATCGGCTTCCTCGCGCGGAAGTTCGAGCAGCAGCCCGCCCTCGAGACGACCGTCAACCTGCACTAGGGAGGTCTGAAGAAGTCGTCCCCGCGAAGGCGGGGTCAGGGAAGCGCGGCCCAGATCGCGCGCAGCTGGTCGGGCAGGTCCTTGGGGTTGAAGGGCTTCGAGATCGTGCCGGCGGCGCCGAGCATCTTCAGCTCGTCGAGGTCGCGCTCCGAGGCCCTGGCGGTGATGAACACCACCGGCAGCGCGCTCGTCTCGGCACGCAGCTTCATCTGCCGGAAGAGGGTCGGGCCGTCCATCACCGGCATCATCCAGTCGAGCATCACGAGGTCGGGGCGAAACTCCGCCATGGTCGCGATCGCCTGGGTCGGATCGCCGACCACGGCGACGGTCATCTTGCCGACCCGCTCGAGCGACACGCGCACGATGCGCTGGATGTCCTCGTCGTCCTCGACGTAGCAGATGCGATTGAGGGGCCGGTCTGGCATGAAATCTCCGATTTCAGGTGCTGTGGCGCGGCAGCTCGAACCAGAACGTGGTGCCGCCGCCGGGACGGTCGTCGAAGCCGATGCGGCCGTGCATGAGCTCCACCAGCCGCTTGCAGATGGCGAGGCCGAGGCCGGTGCCGCCCTTCTGCCGCGTGGCGGTCGAATCGGCCTGCGTGAAGCGGCCGAAGATGCGCCCGCGGAAGGCGTCGGGAATGCCGCCGCCGCGGTCGTGCACCGAAACGCGCACGTTGGGGCCGACGTCCGCGGCGCTGATCTCCACCACGCCGCCTTCGGGCGAAAACTTGACCGCGTTCGAAAGCAGGTTGGTCATCACCTGGAGCAGGCGCTTGCGGTCGGCGTGCACCCGGCTGCCGGACACCTCGCCGTGCGCCTCGAAGCGGACCTTGAAGCGCTCGCCGAAGCCCTTGTTGAGCACCATCGACTCGCGCACGAGGTCGTCGAGCGCGATCACCTCGGGCACCAGGGCGAGCTTGCCCGACTCGATCTTCTCGATGTCCAGGATGTCGTTGATCAGGTCGAGCAGGCGCTGGCCGTTGCGCTCGGCGACCTGGGTGAGCTCGGCGACCTCCTTGTCGACCTCGCCCATCACGCCGCTGTTGATAAGCTGCAGCGAGCCGATGATGGAGGTGAGCGGCGTGCGCAGCTCGTGCGAGAGCGTGGAAGTGAACTCCTTCTTCATGCGCTCGGCCTCGAGCTGGGCGGTGATGTCACGCCCCTGCGCGATGACGGCGATCACCTCCTTCTGGAAGTTGACGAGCGGGGTCACCGTCCATTCGCAGATGATCTCGGCGCCGTCGCGGCGCGGGTTGCGGATCTTGAGCCCCGCGACCGACTCGCGCGAGGAGACGAGCTGCTGCCACGTGCGGTCAAAATCCTCGTGGAACCTGGGCAGCACGAGCTTCTTCATCGGCCCGCCGACGAGCTCCGCGGCAGCGTAGCCGAACAGGATCTCGGCGGCGTGGTTCACCTCCACCACCGTGCCGTCGGGCTCGAGCTCGAGCACCGCGATCGGCGCGCGCTCGGCGAAGAGCGCGAGCTTGCGCCCGCTCGCCTCCACCTGGCGCCGCGCCTCCTCGAGCTCGACGAGCTGCCGCTCGAGGCGCTGGTTGAGCTGGCGGTGGTCCTGGGTGAGCCTGCCGTAGGCATGGCGCAGCCGGTAGCCGGAATGGAACACCTGCGTCAGCCGGTA
>DATADT010000509.1:0-12517 GCA_036258355.1 Burkholderiales bacterium | reverse complement strand
GACTCGAGCTTCTCCGGCGGGACCAGCACTCGTAACGGATGAGCCGACGAAGCCTCCTCGAGCGGCAGCGCCTCGTTCACGGCGCGCGAGAGCGAGCCGATGTCGAGCGTGACGCTGTAAAGCGCGCCGAAGAGACCGTGCCCGCCGGCCACGAGCGCGAAGAGCTCGCGTTGGGTGGCGCGATTGGCACGCTTCAGCTCACCGCTCGGCATTACGACGGCGATCGACTCGACGTGTACGACGGCGGGACGGCCGTCGGGGCCGGCGGCGTTGTGCGCGAGGCTCGCGCCGACGGTGCTCATCGTGGTCTGGGTGCGTGCCGCGCGCGTATCGCCGGGACGAAGCGCCGACGCGATCACCTTCCACGGCGTGCTCGCCTGGACCTCGACCAGGCCGTGGCGCTCGTCGACGCGCAGCACGCGGTCAAGGCGGGAAGCGTCGTAGGAGCGGTGTTCGCGTACCGCGGCGGCGAGCTCGGAAGCGGACAACGGGATAGAACTTGTGGCGCTCATGGCTGCTCCTCCCCGATTGAATTGCCGGAAAAATCTTGCGAGTGCTGCCGCCGCGACGCAACAGCCGCTTGCGAGGTCGCGTTATCTGATACCGTAGGTCGCATGCCCGCGGCCCGCCGCTTCGTCGAGGCGCTCAAGAGGAGCGTTCGCGCACGCGGGCTCACCTACGCCCAGCTCGCGCGACGCCTGCGCCTGTCCGAGGCGAGCGTGAAGCGCATGTTCTCGCAGGGCACCTTCACCCTCGCGCGGATCGAAGAAGTGCTCGCCGCCGTTGACCTGGATCTCTACGAGGTGGCCCGCCTGGCCCGCGGCGGCGGCAACGGCCAGGCGCAGCTCACCTATGAGCAGGAGCTCGGCCTCGCCCGGGACGAGCGGCTGCTCGCGGTGTTCTGGCTGCTTCTGAACGGCTGGAGCTTCGACGAGATAATCGAAACGTTCGCGATCGCGCGCGCCGAGCTCACGGTCGCTTTCGCTCGCCTGGAGAAGCTGAAGCTCATCGAGTGGGGGCCGCGCGAGCGCGCGAGGCTGCTCGTGCCGCGCGATTTCGTCTGGCGCGCCGGCGGGCCGGCGAAGAAGGCCTACGCGCGCCGCGCGATGGACGAGTTCCTGGCTGGACGCTTCGATGGGCCGCTTGAGCTGGTGCGCTTCGAGTCGCGCGAGCTCTCAGCGGAATCGGCGGCGACGCTGAAACGCAAGCTGGAACAGCTCGTCGCCGAGTTCAAAGAGTGTGCCGAGGCCGACTCTTCGCTGCCGGCTAGCCGCCGGGTCCCCGTGGCCCTCCTCGCCGGGTGCCGGCCGTGGGAATTCTCGGCGGTTAGCGCGCTCAAGCGGCGAAAGCACGCCTAGACGGTCGGCCGCAACTCGAACCCCGCCAGCGCCTCGCCGGCGGCCGCCTCCGAGCGCAGCGCGTCGACGCGGGCTCCCGCGGGGCCGCGCCGCGCCCACGTGACGAGCGCCGCGACCGCGGCCGCCTCCCCTTGCACCAGCGCCTCCACGCTCCCATCGCGGCGGTTGCGCACCCAGCCGCTCAGGCCGCGTCGCGCCGCCTCGCTCTGCATCGCGTAGCGAAAGCCGACACCCTGAACGCGCCCGGTGATCGTCAGCCGAAAGCTCACCATCGTAAAAGAAGATCAGGCGACCGGCGGTGCTTCACACGCGGCCGGGGGGCGCCAAAAGCCCGATGGAACGCTCCATGGTAAGCTCTTCTTCAGCACGGAGAAAAAAGTACTCGCAGAGCAACAAAGGGGGAACCAAATGCGTGCTGCGTTGCTAGTGATCGCCGGTCTCGCCCTGATCGGCTACGTGGCGGTAGCGTGGGTCCTGCCGTCGATGGCCGGCTCCGAGGTGAGGGCGGCGGCGCAGGCGCTCGTCGCGGGCGCCGAGCCGGCCAAGCAGCAAGTGGCGGCAAGGGCCGAGAAGTCCGGCAATCTTGCCGGTGCCGGCAACGGCGTCAAGCTCGTCGAGAAGGAAGATCCCAGGCACGGCAAGATGAAATGGATCGTGGCGGACAACGGCGCGATCCGCGCCTGGAACGAGCGGAACGCCCTGGAAGTCACGTTCACGCCTTCGCTTCAGGGCGGCAAGACGAGCTGGAGCTGCAAGGGCTATCCCGTCGGCGCCATGCCCGCGAGCTGCGGCGGAAAAATCTAGCGCGCCGCCACTGCGGCCAGGATTCCGCGAATGATCGCGATCGGCTCGGGCGGGCAGCCGGGGACCGCGACGTCGACCGGGATCACGTTCGACACCCGGCCGCAGCTCGCGTAGCTCTCGCCGAATATTCCGCCGCTGCAGCCGCAGTCGCCAATCGCCACGACCAGCTTCGGCTCGGGCGTCGCGTCATAGGTTCGCCGCAGCGCCGTCTCCATGTGGCGAGACACCGGGCCGGTCACGAGCAGCAGGTCGGCATGGCGCGGGCTCGCCACGAAGCGGATGCCCAGCCGCTCGAGGTTGTAGTGAGGGCTATTGCAGGCGTGGATCTCGAGCTCGCAGCCGTTGCACGAGCCGGCATCGACATGGCGGATGGCAAGAGCGCGCCCGAAATGCTTGAGCACCGCCTCGCTCAGGCGCTGCTCGACCTGGCGCAGCGATGGATCGGCGCGCGGCGCGGGTTCGGTGACGATCCCGGTGCGCGCGATCTGCTTCAGGATGGTGTACATGGCTAGAGGTCGTGTCCGCTGTAGCTCAGGTTGAAGGACTTGTTGATCAGCGGAAAGTCCGGGACGATGTTGCCGAGCACTGCGCGCTCGAGCGCCGGCCAGTTCTGCCACGACGGGTCATGGGCATGGACCCGGTGCAGGGTGCCCTCAAGCCCCGCCTCGAGGGCGATGAACACCTCGCCACGCCAGCCTTCGATCCAGCCGCAGCCGCGGGTGCCCGCCTGGGGCGCTTTCCAGGCTGCCTGGATGCCGCCCGCGGGCAGGCGCTCGACAAGCTCCTCGACGAGCCGAATAGACTCGGCGAGCTCGTCGAAGCGCACCGTCAACCGAGCGGCGACGTCGCCCCGCTTGTGACCTGCCTTGCGCACCGCCAAGGTCTCGTACGGCGGAATGGGCAGGTCGACCCGCAGGTCGAGCGCCTGGCCGCTCGCCCTTGCTGCCGGCCCGGTCAGGCCAAGGCGGGCGGCGAGCTCGGGCAGGACTTGCCCGGCCATGATGAAGCGGTCCTGTGCGCCGGCGTGCTCGTCGTAAATGCCGCGAAGCACTTCCGCTTCCTTCTTGATGTAAGCGACCACTTCAAGCAAACGTGCTGCGTTACCTAGATCTTTCGCTACCCCACCTGGCAAGATTAAGTCCATCAGGTAACGGTGGCCGAATGCTTCCCGGTGCATCCGAAGCAGAGTCTCCTTGAGCCGCCAGAACTGGAAGAAGCCGAATGACAGCGCGACGTCGTTGCCCAGGTAGCCGAGGTCGCCGAGGTGGTTCGCGACGCGCTCGAGCTCCAAGGCGATGCCGCGCAGCGTTACGGCGCGCGCGGGCGGCTCGATGCCCGCGGCGCCCTCGAGTGCCATGGCGTAGGCCCAGGCGTAGGCGACCGTGGAATCGCCGCTGATGCGCCCGGCGAGGCGCGCGCCCTCACGCGCGCCGAGTGCTTCGAAGCGTTTCTCCACGCCCTTGTGCTTGTAGCCCAAACGCTCCTCCAGCTTGAGGATCGTCTCGCCGACGATCGAGAAGCGGAAATGCCCCGGTTCGATGGTTCCGGCGTGCACGGGCCCGACCGGGATCTCGTGCACGCCCTCGCCTTCGACGCGGACGAAAGGGTAGTGGTCCGGCGCGGGCTCGTGCCTCGCGCCCGCGTCGAAATCCTTGCGCAGGGGGAAGGTGCCGGCCGGCCACGCGCCGTGACGCAGCCACTTGCGATGGTCCGCGCCGCCTTCGGCATGTACGCCGACGAGGTCATAGGCGGCGCGCTGCATGCGGCCCGCAGGCGGGAAGAGATCCGCGATGCCCGGGTAGCGGGGATGCTCGCGTGCAAGCGGCACCTTCAGCCAGAGAAGCCCCCGGCGCGAGGCCAGCGCCACATGCAGGCAGAAGCGGGTCTGCTCATCGCTCGCCCAGAGCGCGACGAGGCGCTCGCACTTCTGAGCGATCGCGCGCAGCTCGCGCGCCTCGACCTCCGCGAACCAGGCGGGCAGCACACCAGGGAGACGCGTCTCGTTCATCCGATGAAGGCGGCGGCTTGGCGGTACCAGTCGACGAGGTAGGGCGGGATATAGAGGCCGAGCAGCAGCACGATCGCGAGGTGCACGAAAATCGGCACCACGGCGGGCGGATGCGGCATGCGCTCGGCCGTCGTTTCGCCAAACACCATCGGCTGCACCTTGCCGAACACCGCGGCGAAAGCGACCCCGAGCGAAACGAGGAGGAACGGCGTCGCCCAGGAATGCTCGTGCATCGCGGTGGTGAGCACCATGAACTCGCTCGTGAACACGCCGAAGGGTGGCATGCCGAGAATGGCGAGGCTGCCGAGCGCGAGGCCCCATCCGATCACCGGGCTCCTCTGGATCAAGCCGCGGATCGAGGCCATGTCCTGCGTGCCGCAAGCCTGCGAGGCATGGCCGACGGTAAAGAAGATTGCGCTCTTGGTGAGCGAATGTACCGTCATGTGGAGCAGGCCCGCGAAAGCGGCGACCGCGCCGCCCATGCCGAAGGCGAACGTCATGATCCCCATGTGCTCCACCGAGGAGTAGGCGAACATTCGCTTGATGTCCTTCTGGCGCGAAAGGAAGAAGGCCGCCACCACCACTGACAACAGTCCGAAGCCCATCATCAGCGCGCCGGAGAAATTGCGCTCGAGCGCTCCGTCGACCAGCACCTTGGCGCGCACCACGGCGTAGAGCGCGACGTTGAGCAGCAGCCCCGAAAGCACCGCCGAGATCGGCGTCGGGCCCTCCGCGTGCGCATCGGGCAGCCAGTTGTGCAGCGGCGCGAGGCCGACTTTCGTTCCGTAGCCGACGAGGAGGAACACGAACGCGAGCGACAGGACCGTGGGCTCGAGCTCGCCGCGCACCTCGTGCAGGTGGGTCCACAGGAGCGCGTTGCCGCCCGCCCCGAGCACCTTCTCTGCGGCGAAGTAGAGGAGGATCGTGCCGAAGAGCGCCTGCGCGATGCCGACCGAGCACAGGATGAAGTACTTCCACGCGGCCTCCAGGCTCGCCGGCGTGCGGTACAGCGATACGAGGAGCACGGTTGAGAGCGTCGCCGCCTCCATCGCCACCCAGAGCATGCCGACGTTGTTCGACACGAGCGTAAGCAGCATCGTGAAGGTGAACAGCTGGTACATGCTGTGATAGAGGCGCAGCCGCGCGCTGTTGACGCGCTTGTGCACGAGCTCTACGCGCATGTACGCTCTAGAAAAGAGCGACGTGGTGAACGCGACGAAGGACGTCAGCGCGACCAGGAACACGTTGAACGGATCGACGAATACCTGCTCGTCGAACGCTGTGAACGGCCCTTCGGCGATGACCCGCGTCGTAAGCGTGGCGGCTGCAGCGAGCGTGGCGAGGCTCATCACCGCATTCACCTCCGGCGACCACGGCCGGTGGCCGAAGAGCGCGAGCAGCGCGGCGCCGAGCAAGGGAACGCCGAGGAGCAGCCCGATTTCGATCACGCTTCGCTCTCCATCAATCTTCCTTGAGCTTTTCCATGTGGCGGATGTCGAGGCTGTCGAACTGCTCGCGGATGTGGAAGAAGAAGATGCCGAAGATGAAGGTGGCGACCAGCACGTCGAGCGCGATGCCGAGCTCGACGACGAGCGGCATGCCGTAGGTCGCGCTGGTCGCGGCGAAAAGCAGGCCGTTCTCCATCGCGAGGAAGCCGATCACCTGCGGCACCGCCTTGCGGCGCACGATCATCATCAGGAACGAGAGCAGCACGCTCGCGAGCGCGATGCCGAGCGTGGAGCGGGTAATCGTGCTCGCCATCTCGGAGATCGGCGTGGCGAGGGCGAAGGCGAAGATCGCGAGGCCGATCCCGACTAGCATCGTCGTCGGGATGTTGATGAGGGTCTCGACGTCCCAGCGTACATAGAGCCGGTCGATCAGCCGGTGCAGCACCCACGGTATGAGGATCACTTTCAGCAGCAGGGTAAGCGCGGCAGAGAAGTAGAGATGCCGCTGCCCGGTGGCATAGGCGACGAGCAGCGTCGAGGCCGCGAGCGCGGCGCCCTGCCAGGCAAGCAGGTGGATGAGCGACAGGATCCTGCGCTGCGCGAGCATGGCGAACGCGAGGAGCAGAAGCACCGCTGCAAGCAGATTGACGAGCTGGCCGACCATGGCTTCAGCTGCGCACGAGGAAGTGCGTCAGCATGCCGAGCACCGCGAGCAAAAATGCGGTGGACAGGAACTCCGCCACCATGAAGATGCGCATCTTGGCGAGCAGCGTCTCGATGAGCGCGAGCCCGGCGCCTGCAATGGCGAGCTTGAGCGCGAGCGCGGCGAGTGCAAGCGGGATCCCCGGCAAGCCGCCGGCGGCGATTCCCCACGGCACGAAAAGCGCGAAGCCAATCGTCATGTAGGCCACGAGCTTGATTGCCGCCGCCCATTCCACCAGCGCCAGGTGGCGCGCGGAGTACTCGAGGATTTGGGCCTCGTGCAGCATGGTGAGCTCGAGGTGGGTTGTCGGGTTGTCGACCGGCACGCGCGCGTTCTCGGCGAGTAGCACCATCACGAACGCCACCGCGGCGAACGCGAGGCTGGGGTAGATCGCGAACTCCCGGTGCGCGAGGGTGTCGACGATCGTCGGCAGCTGGGTCGAGCCCGAGATGAACGCCGCGGTGAAGAGCGTCATCAGGATCGCCGGCTCGGCGAGGAAGCCCACCAGCATCTCGCGGCGCGCGCCGAGCCCGCCGAAGGAGGTGCCGGTGTCCATCGCGGCGAGCGCAGCGAAGACGCGCGCGGTCGCGAAGAGCCCGACGAGCGCGATGATGTCCGCGGCCGGCGCGAACGGCAGGTCGGTCGCGAGCACCGGAACGATGCCGGCGGCGAGTGCCATGCACCCGAACAGCACGTACGGCGTGAGCCGGAACACGGGCGAAGTGGTGTTCGCGATCACCGCGTCCTTGTGGAAGAGCTTCGCAAGCGTGTAGTAGGGCAGCAGGACGCTCGGCGCCGAGCGGTTCTGCAGCCACGCGCGGCAGATGTTCACCCATCCCAGCACGAGCGGAGCCACGAGCACCACCAGGGCCGATTGCAGCAGTTGCAGCGCGACGTTCATCGCACGAACACGAGGAGCACGATCAGCGTGAGGAAGCTGTACAGGAGGTAGGTGCTGATGCGGCCGCGCTGCAGCAGCCCGATCTTCGCCGAGACGAACTCGACCGCGCGTGCGACTGGCAGATACAGCCATGGCCAGTGCCGGTCGGCGACCTTCATCGAGTACTTGGGTGTCGCTTCCTCCGGCCCCGGGAGGCTGCGCTTCATGAGGTAAAGCGGCCCGAAGACGAGACCGATCGGCTGGCCAAACGCATCGGCGGTATCCTGCATGCGCGTGGTCTGCTCGGGAAAGCCGCAGTCCCACGGATCGGCACGCCGCACTCTCCCGTGGTAGAAGATGCGCACCAGGCGCACCGTCAACAGCACCACGGCAAGCACGACGACGAAGAAGATGAGCGGGCTGTAGCTCGCTTCGGCGGGATGCGTCGGCACGAGCCACAGCCAGTTGGACGATTCCAGCGCCTGCGCCGGCAGGCCGTGGCCGGTGAGCGAAGCGCCGACCTGGTTCAGCATCTGCAGCATCCCGGCCGGAAAGAGGCCCAGCACGAGGCAGCCGGCGCTGAGCCACGCAAGGCCCAGGCGCTCGCTCGGGCCGGCGTCCCCGGACACCTTGGCCTTGCTGCGCGGCTGTCCGAGGAATGCCACGCCGTAAACCTTCACGAAGCACATGGCGGTGAGCGCCCCGGCGAGCGCGAGCGTGGCCGCGAAGAGCGGCACCAGGCTGCGCACCACGCTGTGCTCGAGAAGCGGCGCCTGCAGCGCGGCGTGGAAAGTGAGCCATTCGGAGACAAAGCCGTTCAGCGGCGGCAGCGCCGAGATGGCGAGCGCGCCGACGAGGAAATGGAATGCGGTGGCGGGCATGCTGCGCGCGAGGCCGCCCATGTGGTTCAGATCTCGCAGCCCGGTCGCGTGCAGGATCGAGCCGGCGCCCAGGAAGAGCAGCCCCTTGAATACCGCGTGGTTGAGCGTGTGGTAGAGCGCTGCGACGAGCCCCAGGGCGCCGGCCGCCGGATGGCCGAAGCCGAAGAACACGAGCGACATCCCCAGACCGAGCAGGATGATGCCGATGTTCTCCACCGAGTGGTACGCGAGCAGCCGCTTGAGGTCGTGCTGCATAAGGGCGAAGAGCACGCCGAAGAGCGTGGTGCCGGCGCCGAGGAGCAGCACGGCGAGGCCCCACTGCCAGTACACCTCGCCGATCAGGTCGTAGGTCACGCGCACCAGGCCGTAGATCGCGGTCTTGATCATCACGCCGCTCATCAGCGCCGAGACCGGCGAAGGGGCGGCGGGATGCGCTTCCGGCAGCCACGCGTGCAGCGGTATCACGCCTGCCTTTGCGCCGAAGCCGACGAGGGCGAGCGCGAAGGCCACGTGCGCCCAGAACGGCGAGAGCTCCGCGCCGCGCAGCGCGGCGAAGCTGTAGTTGCCCTGCCCGCCGTGCAGCAGTCCGAAGCAAAGCAGGATCGCGATCGCACCGATGTGCGCGATCAGCAGGTAGAGGAACCCGGCGCTGCGGATCGCCGGGACG
This sequence comes from Burkholderiales bacterium, assembly GCA_036258355.1. Taxonomy (GTDB): domain Bacteria; phylum Pseudomonadota; class Gammaproteobacteria; order Burkholderiales; family SG8-39; genus SCGC-AG-212-J23. The sequence continues at coordinate 3,768 of DATADT010000509.1, read as the reverse complement.
CGATGGTCGGTCGTGACCAGGAAGTACGAGGCGAGGGCCATCGTTTCCCATGCAACCATGAAAAGGTACGCATCGTCGGCGAGGATGACGAAGGCCATCGCCGCGAGGAACACGTGGTACTGGAGGCAGATGAGCCTGAGCCGCCCAGGCGCCTCGTCGCGGAAGTAGCCGTTCGCATAGACCGAGATGCCGGCGCCCACACCGCCGAGGAGCAGCAGAAAAAAAGCAGCGAGCGGGTCCAAGCGCAGGTGAAACGGCAGGTCGGGCAGGCCGAGCGGCAGCACGAGCGTCGCCGGGGCGAGCCACGCCGCGCGCGCGCCGAGGGCGGCGAGCGCCAGGCCGACCGCTGCGCCGAGCGGAAACAGCACCCGGCGCGCGAGCGCCGCGTTTCCGGCCGGAATCAGGCCGGCGAGCCCGATGGCGAGCCAGGCGAGCGCGGCGAGCACGGACCCTGTGAGCATCTGATGTAAATAATATTATCATTGGGGTCACATCATGACGATCGAGCGCCGGACCGCGCGCCTTACCATCCTTGTCGACCCGCGCAAGAAGGCGGTGTTCGAGCGGCTTTGCGCCGAGGAGGATCAGACGCCCTCGCAGGTGGTGCGGCGCCTCATCCGCGAGTACATCGAGAAGCGCCTCGGCCGCCCGTGGGCGCCGAAGGGCTGAGTCTTATTTCTTGCTGAGGATCGCGCCGGCCACCACGAGGCCGGCGAGGACCGCCCCGCCGAAGAGCAGCCAGTCGCGGCGGCGCCAGTTGCCGCGCGGCGCGTGCGGCACCGCGTGCACTGCCTGGGTCGCGGTTACCGGGGGCGTGGACGCGCCCGTGAGCGCCGCCAGCCGCTGTGTCGCCTCGTGTGAGTCGAAGGAATGCGATACGCCGCGCGCAGGCGGGGCGCCGGCTTCTTCGGCGGTCTTCTCCGGGGCGTTGTCCATCTGCCGCGAGCGCGTCACCGACTGCCCGAGCACAACGGTCTTGGCGCGCGTGTCGAGGAACTCGTGCTGCGTCCCGCTCGCGAGGCCCGTGGGCCGGCCGCTCTGCGTCGGCGCCACCGGCGCGGTGAGCGCGCGCTCGCATTCGCGCAGGTCTTTCGCCACCTCGCGCGCGTCCTGGTAACGCTCCTCCAGAGCCTTCGCCAGTATCTTGGCGACCACGAAGTCGAGCATCTCGGGCACCTGCCGGTTCACCGAGCTCGGCGCGGGCGGCGCGAAGTTCACGATCTGGTACATGAGCGCGGTCACGTTCTCGCCCGCGAACGGCGCCGCGCCGGTGAGCATCTCGTACAGGATCACGCCGAGCGAGAAGATGTCGGAGCGGTGGTCGGCGCGCTTGCCGATCACCTGCTCGGGCGACATGTACTTCGGCGAGCCGAGCATCACGCCGGTCTGCGTCAGGTCGGCCGAGGCGCGCATGCGCGCGATGCCGAAATCGGTGATCTTCACCGGCCCGTCCGACACCACCATGATGTTGGCCGGCTTGATGTCGCGGTGCACGACGCCCTGTGCGTGGGCGTAGCCGAGCCCTTCGGCCACCTGCGCGGCGATCGAGATCGCGTGGGCTACGCCCATCGCCTGGCCTTCGACCAGCAGGCCGCGCAGCTCGACGCCCTGGATGTACTCCATTGCCATGTACACCACGTCGCCCGCCTTGCCGGCGTCGTACACGGTGACGATGTTCGGGTGATTGAGGGCGCCGGCGGCACGCGCCTCCTGGTAGAACCTCGCCTCGTATTTGTCGGCGTGGTCCTTTTCCATCGCTATGTTGACGGTCTTCACCGCGACCGTGCGTTGCAGCACCGAGTCGGTGGCTTTGAACACGACGCCCATGGCGCCGCGCCCGATCTCCGAATCGATGATGTAGCGGCCGAGCTGCGGTTGCTCCATTGGCCGCAGTCTACCGGCCTTGGCGGGGGTCTACTTGACGGCGGTCTACTTGCCGCCCTTCAACGAGCGGAAGATCGGTCCCCAGACCGGGTGCCCGGCCTCGGCCGGCGCGAGGTCGAGCGCCGGGTCCGCCGCGAGCGCCTTGCGGAACTCGTCGCGGCATTCCCGCTCGCGGCTCGACGAGCAATGGATGAAGGCGAGGTGCTTGTGAGCGTTCGCGCGTTGCTTGTCGGGCACGCCGAGGTCGATCGCCTCCTGCAGGTTCTTGGCCGATTCCTCGTAGTAGCCGTCCTCGTACTGCTTGAGCGCGGCGCCGAGCGCCGTGGTGCCGCCGAACGCCGGCGCGCGGCTGACGGAGCTGAACGTCGTCCCCCACACCGGATGCCCGGCCTCGGCCGCCTCGAGCTTCAACTCCGGGTCTGCGGCAAGCGCCTTGCGGAACTCGTCGCGGCACGGCCGCTCGCGGCCGGCGCTGCAGTGGATGAAGGCGAGATGCTTGTGCGTGATGGCGCGGTCTTTCGGAGTGAGCTCCATCTTCAGCGCGGTGGAAAGCGTCTTCGCCGCAGACTCGTGGTCTCCGGCGTCGAATTGCCGCAATCCCTCGATCATCTTCACGTGCGCCTTGGTGTTCTCGACCAGCTCGCCAAGCTGCGTGCCCAACTGAGCGCAGCCCGCGCAGGCGGCGATCAGGGCGAGGGCGAGCGCGCCGCGCATCAGCGGAACCGGTGCTGGATTCTGACCGCTTCGCCCGCCTTCACTTCCACCTTCGCCACGTGAGCGGGAAAGGTGGAGTTGCGGATCTCCACCGTGTGGCTGCCGGGCGGCAGCTCAAGCACGCGCAGCGGCGGGCTGATGCCGCGGCTCTTGCCGTCCACCAGCACCTCGCCCCACGGCGCGACCGCAAGCTCGACGCGGCCGGCAATGCCGTTCGGCTGCGGCGGTTGCGGCTTCTCGGCGGGCTTCCCCTCCGCGCGCGCCACGACGAGTTTCTTCTTGGGCGGCTGCTCGATCACTGCGGCGCCGCCTCCGGCGGCTGGGGCCGGCGGTTTGGCCGCCGGGGCGGCCGCCGCCACGGCTGCCGGGACCGGGGCCGCGGCCGCAGGCGGGGGCGTCGCTGGAGCGCGCTGCACGGCCGGCTGGGGCAACGCCGCCGCTGGCTTCGGCGCGGTGGCCTTGACGGGCGGCTCTTCGGGCAGCATGGCGCGCGCGCCGACGCCGCCCGCCACGATCAGCAGGAACACGAGCGGCGCCGCAAGCAGCGCGGTGCGCCGCAGGCCAAGCGGGCCGGTGCCGGTGAGCCAGCCGGCCGCGCCGGGCGGCACGCTCTCGCTGCGCGCCTCGGCTTCGTCTACGCGCCGCGGCGCGGGCGTCGCGCCGACTACGGCGTACACCTCGTGCGCGCGCACGTGCTTGTCAGTGCGCGAGCCCTCGTGGCGGAAAAGGTTGGCGTAGTCGCGCGAGAGACACGACACCACCTCGTAGAACGAGCGCGACACGAGGAGCTGCCCGGGACGCGAGAAGCTCATCACGCGCTGCGCGACGTTGATGCCGTCGCCGATGATGTTCACCTGGCCGTTCAAGTCCTTCACCAGCCGCACCGGGCCGAGGTTGACACCCAGGCGCACCGGCACCGTGGCCGACAAGTCGCGCATCGCCATCGAGGCGAAGAGCGCGTCTTCCGGGTCGCCCATGAAGGTGATCGCGGCGCCGTCGCCGGTGTCGAGGATGACACGGTCGCGCGCAGCGACGTGCTCGAGCGCCACCGCGAGCGCCTGGTTGAAGGCCTGCTTGAGCTGGAGCTGCTCGGCGACCGGCTTCTGCGAATAGTCGGCGATGTCCAGGAACAGGACGCTGCAGACTAGCGTGCGGCCGGCGCTCTCCAAG
>DATADT010000508.1:0-4482 GCA_036258355.1 Burkholderiales bacterium | reverse complement strand
GCCACTGCACCGAGATGCAGGGCTACCTTTTCAGCCGCCCGCTTCCCGCCGAGTCGCTTACCGAGGCGTTGACGCGGGTATTCCCCATGCCGCCGGCAAGCGCGGCGAGGGCCTCGATCCATTCGGTGGAGTCGTTGAGGCAGCTCACGAGGTAAAGCTCGCGCCCACCGGCGTCGAGGAAAGCACGCCGTGCGGTAATGCCGATCTCCTCCAGCGTTTCCAGGCAGTCGGAAACGAAGCCGGGGCAGACGACCTCCACACGCTGCGCGCCTTGCCGTGCAAGCTCGACGAGAGTCGGCTCGGTGTACGGCTGGAGCCACTCGGCATAGCCGAAGCGCGACTGGAACGTGACCACGTACTCGGTTTTCAGCTTCTCGGCGAGGAGCCGGGCCGTCGTGCGGCATTCCTGCTCGTAGCGCTCCGATCCTCTCTTGGGCAGGCCGTGAAAGCTCATCACCAGCTCCCCGCCGCGCCCATGCCGCTGCCAATGGCGCCGCACGTTCGCCTCCAGCGCGGCGATGTACGCCGGGTGATCGTGGAAATGCTCGAGCATCCGCACGCCGCTCGGCAGCACGTCGGCCACGCTCGCCGTCGTGCTTTCCGAGTATTGAGGATAAAGAGGAATAACCGAAGGTTGATCCAGTACTGAAAGCGCGGAGGCGATGCTCGGCTGGCCGTAGCGCATGGCGTGCCGAACCGGTACACCGAGCTTCTTCTCGAGGAGCTGCGCCTGGCGTGCTGTGTACACGGCAAGCGGCGAGCCTTCCGGCATCCAGATTTGCGCGTACTTTTCGGCCGAACGCTCGGGTCTCGTCTTCAAGACAATCAGGTTCAATATAGGGAGCCAAAGCCAGCGCGGCAGCTGGACCACGCGCGGGTCCGACAGGAACTCGCCGAGATAAGAGCGCACCGCTTCCGGCGTCGGCGCGGCGGGCGTTCCCAGGTTGACGAGGAGAACGCTCTTCAGTGCTGGGAAAGCGCGCTCGAGAGGAGCTTCGCGGTCACGTCGACGATCGGGATGACGCGGTCGTAGGCCATGCGCGTGGGCCCGATCACCCCCACGGTGCCGACCACCTCGCCGTCGACGGTATAGGGCTTGGTGACCACGGCGACCTCGTCGGGCGCGGCGACGCCCGATTCGCCGCCGATGAAGATCTGCACCCCCTGGCCGCGCAGCGAGTGGTCCAGGATCTGTAGCAGCGAGCTCTTGCGCTCGAAAAGGTCCAGCAGCTGCTTGAGGCGCGTCACGTCCTGCGACAGGTCCTGCACCGTAAAGAGGTTGCGTTCGCCCGAGATCACAAAATCTCCCGTCTCTGTGAGCGCGCGGCTTCCGGCGTCGAGCGCGGTCGACATCAGCGTGATCAGGTCCTGGCGCAGCTCGCGCAGCTCGCCTTGCAGGCGCGCGCGCACCTCCTCGAAGCTCTGGCCGGAGTAGTTCTGATTGATGTAGTTCGCCGCCTCGTGCAGCTCCGCGGCGGTGTAGTCGCGCTCGGTGAAGAGAATCCGGTTCTGCACGTCGCCCTCGGGCGTGACCACGATGAGCAGCATGCGCTTCTCGGAGAGCTTGAGGAACTCGATGTGCCGGAAGGTCACGGCGCGGCGCCGCGGCGTCATCACCACGCCCGCGAACTGCGTGAGCTGCGAGAGCAGCTGCGACGCCGCCTGGATCACGCGTTGCGGATTGTCCGGGTGCAGCTCATCCTCGAGCCGGTGCAGCGCGTTCGACTCGAGCGGCTTGATCACGAGCAGGGTGTCGACGAAGAAGCGATAGCCGAGCGGCGTCGGCACGCGGCCGGCGGAAGTATGCGGGCTCGCGATGAAGCCGAGCTCCTCGAGGTCCGCCATCACGTTGCGAATCGTTGCGGGCGAGAGATCGAGCCCCGAGTACTTCGACAGCGTGCGCGAGCCGACCGGCTGGCCTTCGGCGATGTAGCGCTCGATCAGCGTCTTGAGCAGGATCTGGGCGCGCTTGTCGAGCATGGAATTCATTGTACACTCGGCGCATGCCTCCCGATTTCCGTCGGATTGCGCTCATCGGCAAGCTGCGCAGCCCGGAGATCGACGCCTCGCTGCGGGAATTGCGCGCGTTCTTCGCGCGGCGCGGATGCCAAGTGCTCGACGAAGGCGAGACGCGCGCCGACCTCGCGATCGTCATCGGCGGCGACGGCACGATGCTCTCGGCGGCGCGCGAGCTCGTGCGCCACCGCGTGCCGCTCGTCGGCATCAACCAAGGCCGACTCGGCTTCATGACCGACATCGGCCACCAGGACATGCAGCGCAGCGTCGGCGCGATCCTCGACGGCAATTACACGATCGAGGAACGCTCGCTGCTCGACTGCGAGATCAGGCGCGACGGCGCCTCGCTGCTGCGCACGATCGCGCTGAACGAGGCGGTGATCGGCAAGGGCGCGCAGGGGCGCCTGATCGAGTTCGAGCTTTCGGTGGACGGCGAGTTCGTCTACACGCTGCGCGCCGACGGCATGATCGTCTCCACGCCCACCGGCTCGACCGCGTACGCGCTCTCGGCGCAGGGGCCGATCCTTCATCCCGCGGTGCCGGCGTTCACGCTCGTGCCGCTCAACCCGCATACGCTGTCGGCGCGGCCGGTGAGCGTCAGCGACCGCTCGGTGATCGAGATCGTGATCGTGCACGCGCTCGACGCCCGCGCGCACTTCGACGGACTTGCGCTCGCCGACATGGCCGAGGGCGACCGGCTCGCGCTCAGGCGCTCGGCCGACGTGGTGCGCGTCGTCCATCCTCCGGGCTACCGCTACTTCGCCACGCTGCGCGAGAAACTGGGCTGGAGCGAGGCGATCGAAAGGCGCCGCGGCGGGGGGTAGGAATGCTGCGCGCGCTCGAGGCGGCGAACTTCATCATTATCGAAAAAACATCTCTAGAGTTCGGTCCCGGCTTCACCGCGCTGACCGGCGAAACCGGCGCCGGCAAGTCGATCCTGGTGGACGCGATCGAGCTTCTCGTCGGCGGCCGCGGCGACGCCGCGTTCGTGCGCGAAGGCGCCGAGCGCGCCGAGCTTGCGGCCGAATTCGAAGTTGGAAAAACGAATCCCCTCGTGGATTGGCTTGCGCAGGCCGACCTGGCCGGCGACCCCGGCAGCGTGCTGCTGCGAAGGACCATCGACCGTGCCGGGCGCTCGCGTTGCTTCATCAACGGCCACGCCGCGACGCTCGCACAGCTCAAGGCCGCGGGCGAGTACCTGGTGGACATCCACGGCCAGCACGAGCATCAGTCGCTTCTCCGCGCGGCGGCGCAGCGGGCGCTGCTCGATTCGCATTCTTCTTCGGAGGAGCTTGCGAAGCAGGCTGCAGACACGTATCGCACCTGGAAGCGCCTTCGGGACCTCGCGGAGGAGGCGCAGAAGAGCTTCGCGCAACGTGAGCGCGAGCGCGCCGATGTCGAAGAACAGGTCAAGGACCTGAAGAAGCTTGCGCCGCGGGAGGGCGAGTGGGAAACCGTATCGGCCGAGCACACGAGGCTGCTGCACGGCTCGAGCCTGCTCGGCGGCGCGCAGTCGGCGCTCGAGGCGCTCGCCGAAGCGGAAGGGGCCTGCCTCAGTCAGCTCGCCGCAGTCGCCCACCGGCTGAAAGCGTTGTCCCAGCATGACAAGCAGTTGAACTCCACCGTCGAGATGCTTGAATCGGCCGAAGCGCAGACAGGGGAAGCGGTGCGCACGCTGCGCCAGTACGCGTCGCGCGTGGACCTCGACCCGGAAGCGCTGCGCGAAGTGGAGGGGCGCATCGAGGCGCTGCACGCGGCGGCGCGCAAGTATCGGGTGCGGCCCGAAGCGCTGCATCGGTTGTTGCAGGATCTGGAAAAGCGCTTTGGCGAGCTCGAGCTCGCCGTGAACCCGGAAGCACTGCGCCGCGAGGTTGCCGCGGCGAAGACGAGTTTCGATTCCGCCTGCAAGAAGCTGACTTCCAAGCGCCGTGCCGGAGCCGAAGCGCTCGGCAAGGCCGTCACGGCAGCGATGCAGCAGCTCGCCATGGCCGGGGGGCGCTTTTCCGTTTCGCTGAAAAAGCTGGACGAGCCCGGTGCGACTGGCGCCGAGGAGGTGGAATTCGAAGTGTCGTCTCACCCGAGCCTGCCCCTGCGGCCGCTCGCCAGGGTGGCTTCCGGCGGCGAGCTCTCGCGCGTCAGCCTCGCGATCCAGCTCGTGGCGGCGAAGGCTTCGCCGGTCGGGTCGCTCGTCTTCGACGAGATCGACTCGGGAATCGGCGGCACGGTGGCCGAAACGATCGGAAGATCGCTGCGGCAGCTCGGCCAGCAGCGCCAGGTGCTGTGCGTCACTCACCTCCCGCAGGTCGCGGCGAGCGGCACCGATCAGTGGTCGGTGAGCCGCTCGGGCGTCAAGGTGAAGGTGCAGAGGCTGGATCGGGCGGCGCGCATCGCGGAGCTCGCGCGGATGCTCGGGGGTGCAGAAAGCACCGCCCGCAAGCACGCGGCCGAGTTGCTCGACGCTACCTA
>DATADT010000507.1:0-3961 GCA_036258355.1 Burkholderiales bacterium | reverse complement strand
CGCTCCGACGGGCACACGATCAGCGCCTCGAGCCGCGGCTCCTTCACGCGGTTGATCATCGCCGCAGCGATGAACGAATCGAGCTCGTTGAACCCTTCGAAGGTAAGCACCGCTATTCGCATGGCGTCGTGTCGTTTCCTTAGCTTTTTGTCATGATGACTTTGCCGTCGACGAATACCGTGCGCAGTGCAGAAGTTACGCCCGCGCCAGGCGCCAAGCAATGCCAGCTGCGCGAGCGGCTAGGCGGCGCGGCGGGAGCGGAGGAAGGGCTCGACTTCGTCGGCCGTGCGCGCGGGCGAGAGGAGGTCGCCCTGGCAGACCCGGCAGCCCGCCTCGGCGAGGAACTCGCGCTGCGCCTGGGTCTCGACGCCCTTCGCCACGACCTCGAAGTCGAGGCCGCGGGCGAGGGCGATGAGGGCCCGGACGAGGCCGGCGCGCCCGGGGTCGTCCGGCACGCCGGCGATCAGGCTGCGGTCGATGCACACCGAGCTCGCGCGCACGCGCTTGAGCATGGGTAGCGATGCGTAGCCGGTGCCGAAGTCGTCGACGCTGAGGCGCGCGCCGGACGCGGTGATCTCGGCGAGCGCGTGCTCGACCGACTCGGCGGGCTGGCGCACCGCGGTCTCGGGCACTTCGATGAGGAGGGCTTCGGCGGGCAGACCGCTCGCCTTGAGCGCCTCGCGCACCTGGTCGGCGAGGCCTGCGCCGCGGAGCTGCCGCGCGCTCATGTTGACGACCATCGAGAAGGGCCGGGTGCCGGCCTCGATCCAGCGCCGGCCCTGCAGAGAGGCTTCGCGCAGGATCCAGCCGCCGCGCTCGGCGAGCAGGCCCATGTCATCGGCGATATGCAGGAAAGTCTCAGACGCGAGCACGCCATGGCGCGGATGGCGCCAGCGCAGCAGCGCCTCGGCGCCAACCACCTGGCGCGTCGCGATGTCGAAGCGCGGCTGGTAGGCGAGGAAGAGCTCCCCGCGCTCGACCGCGGCGCGCAGCTCCTCGGCGAGCTCCGCGGCTGCCTCGACGTTGTCGTTGAGCAGGCCCGAGAAGAACTGGTAGCCGTTGCGGCCGAGCTCCTTGGCGCGGTACATGGCGTGGTCGGCGAGCCGCAGGAGGCGATTGACGTCGTCGCCGTCCTGCGGCACGCAGGCGATGCCGATGCTCGCCCCCGAGCTCAGCTCGTGGCTGCCGACGCGGTACGGCTTGCCGAGCTCGTGGGTCAGCTTCTGCGCCACCGCGGCTGCCTCGCGCGGCTCGGCGATGTCCTGCAGGAGCACGCAAAACTCGTCGCCGCCGATGCGCGCGACGAAGTCGTCGCCGCGCACGCTTGCGCGCAGGCGCGACGCCATGATCTTGAGCAGCTCGTCGCCGACCGCGTGGCCGAGGCGGTCGTTGACCTGCTTGAAGTTATCCATGTCCAGGAAGAGAAACGCCGCCGTCTTGCCGTGCCGCCGCGCGTGCGCCACCGCCTCGCGCGCGCGGTCGGCGAACATGGCGCGGTTGGGAAGGCCGGTCAGCGTGTCGTGATGGGCAAGGAACTCCAGGCGTTGGGAGTCGTACTGGAGCTGCGCCGCGACGAAGCGCAGGTCCTCCTGCGCGCGCTTGAGCGCGGTGACGTCGTTCGCGAGCATGTAGAAGCCGAGCACCTCGCTTTCCCGTCCGAAGTGCGGCACGCACGCGACCTGCAGCATGCGCCGCTTCCCGCCCTCGGCGGTGGCAAACTCGAACTCCACCGCCGCGCCCGCCATGCAGCGCTCGATCTCGGGGCGCATGCGCGCGTACGCGTCCTCGCCAAACACCTCGGCCACGGTGCGTCCCAGCATGCGCTCGTGCGCGATGCCGAGCCAGTCGTCGTAGGTACGGTTGCTGAAACGGTAGCGCTGATGGCGGTCGACGTAGGAGATGAGCGCCGGGACGTTGTTCGCGACGAGCCGCAGCCGCTGCTCGCTTTCCCGTCGCGCCGCCTCGGCGGCCGCGGTGCGCCGCGCGGCGCTGCGCGTCATGATCAAAGCGGCGCAGAGCAGCACGGCAGCCGCGGCGACGAGCAAGGGCAGAGTAATCGCGTTCCTGAGCGGGGCTTCGCCCGCAAGCCAGCCGCGCGCCGCGGTGAAAATTTCCGCGCCCGCAGCAAGGACAAGCAGCGCCGTGCCGACGAGCGTAAGGAGCGGCGCCAAATGGGCCTGCCGAGGCATCGCCTATGATCGCCCCCCGCGCAAGTCGCGGCAACGGTTGAACTTCCTACAGCGTTGTCGCTGAAACCTCTAATGTAGCGTCGCCGCTTTTCGACGCGCTACCCTTATAATCCGCGCCCTATGACTTACGTCGTCACCGAAGACTGCCTCAAGTGCAAGTACATGGACTGCGTCGAGGTGTGCCCCGTCGACTGCTTTTACGAGGGCGCCGGCATGCTCGTCATCCATCCCGACGAGTGCATCGACTGCGGCGTGTGCGAGCCCGAGTGCCCGCCCAAGGCGATCCTGCCCGACTCCGACCCCAAGGCGGAGAAGTGGCTCAAGCTCAACGCCGACTACTCGGTGAAATGGCCGAACATCACGCGAAAGGGTACCCCGCCGCCGGACGCCGATCAGTGGAAAGACGTGCCTGGCAAGTTCGAGAAGTTCTTCTCCCCCGAGCCAGGCAAGGGCGAATAGGAGAAACGACCGCTGGAGCTGACTAGCGAGGAGCGTTCGATCCTCGCCGGCTCGCGCGGCGAAGCAGCGCGGCGCGCGCTCCAGTACCAGATCGAGGTCGGCCGCTTCTGGGGCGCGAAGCGCTTCGTCCCGGTCAGCAACGTCCACATGATGGGCGACATCGAGGTGATGGGCGACGCCGGCCTCCAGTTCCTGCGGGACCAGGTGAAGAGCGCGGCACGCTGCGCAGTACCCACTACCACCAACGCGCGCTGCGTCGACTTCGCGCACTGCGACCGGCTCGGCCAGGACCCGGCGGAGGTGGCAAAGGAGCGCGAGCTCATCCAGTGCCTGCGCCGTATGGACGTCGTCACGACCGACACCTGCATCAACTACCAGTCGGTGTATCAGCCGCACCTCGGGGAGCACGTCGCCTGGGGCGACACCGGCACCGTGATCTACGCCAACTCGGTGTTCGGCGCGCGCTCCAACTTCGAGTCCGGCCCGGCCGCCCTCGCCGCGGCGCTCACCGGCAGGACTCCCGAGTACGGCTTTCATCTCGACGAGCATCGGCGCGGGACGTTCGCCGTGCAGCTCGATGCAAAGCTGGACGACCTGGCCGACTGGGGCGCGGTCGGGAAGCTGGTCGGTGAAAAGCACCAGGACTATTTCGCGGTGCCGGTGTTCCACGGCTATCGCCGCATCCCGACCGCCGACGAGCTCAAGCACCTCGGAGCCGCGCTCGCGAGCTACGGCTCGATGGGCATGTTCCACTTCATCGGCGTGACGCCCGAAGCCCCGGCGAGCACAGATGATTTCAAGGAAAAACTGCTAATCGCCGACGAGGATATTGCGTCGGTATACGGAACCTGCAGCCTCGGCGACGGCGACGCCCGGCTGGTGGTGTTCTCGGGGCCGCAGCAGTCGCTGCTCGAAATGAAACGGCTCGCGGGCCTCTTCGAGGGACGCAACGTGAAGTCGGGCTCGAGCTGCTTCGTGACGACGAACGCCGCGGTGCTCGCTCAGTCCCGGGCGCTCGGCTACGCGCAAACGCTGGAGGCGGCCGGCGTCACGATCCTCCAGGGCGTGTGCTTCTACATCCTGCAGAATCTTTCGCCGATGCGCCAGGCGAACCGCTGGACGAATATGGTGTCGAACTCGGCGAAGATCGTGAACATCATCGGCGCGCACCGCTTCAACACTATCCTGCGGCGCACGGATGAATGCGTCGAGATCACATGCACAGGGTTATTGAAGTAAGGCAAGCCTACGGTTCCGTGGTCGAGGGCGAGGCGCTTGTCTCCGAGGAGGGTTTTTCGCCGCGCTACGACCTC
>DATADT010000506.1:0-1628 GCA_036258355.1 Burkholderiales bacterium | reverse complement strand
ATGGTTTTCGCCGGCCTCGTCGCCGTGCCCGTGCTCGCGCCCCTTCTTGGGCTGGTGCTCGCGCTCACCGCGTTCGTAGCCTTCCTGCTCCTGGTCGTGCTGCGCCAGGCGCTGTGGCCCAGCCTCGTCACATTGGGGGTAACGGTCGGCCTGGTGTACGCGATCTTCGTCGGCTGGCTGGGCGTACCTCTGCCGAAGGGCGTGCTCGGAATCTAGCGATGGAAGCGCTCCAGCTTCTCGGGCAGGGCTTCGCAACCTGCTTCACGCTGCTCAATCTCTCGTTCATCGTGATCGGCGTCGTGATCGGGCAGATCATCGGCGCCCTGCCCGGTATCGGCCCGGCCGCGGGCATGGCGCTGCTTCTGCCTCTCACCTATGGTGTGCCGCCGGCGACGGCCATCATGATGCTCGCCGGCATCATGTACGGCGGCATGTACGGCGGCACGCTGACCTCGGTGCTGGTCAACGTGCCAGGCGAAGCCGCCAGCGTCATGACGGCGGTCGACGGCCACCAGATGGCGCGCAAGGGACGCGCCGGCGCCGCGCTCAGCATCTCGGCGATCGGCTCGTTCCTGGCCGGAATCGCCGCGGTGCTTGCGGTGGTGTTCGTCACGCCGCCGCTCGCGGCGTTCGCCCTGAAGTTCAATGCGCCGGAGTACTTTCTTCTCGCTCTCCTCGGCATTACCGCGACCGCGAGCCTCGGCACGAGCTCGCCCACCAAGGCGCTGATGGCCGCGCTGCTCGGCCTGATGATCGCGATGGTGGGGGTCGACCCGATCCAGGGAACGCAGCGGCTTATCTTCGGGCTGCCGGGCCTGCTCGAAGGCATCGACTTCCTGCCGGTGGCGATCGGCATCTTCGGCATCGCGGAAGTGCTCGCCTCGCTCGAGCGCTCCGAGCACGTCGCGCCGATGCGCACGCGCCTGCGCGACATGTGGCTGACCGCGCAGGAATGGGCACAGAGCCGTTTCGCCATCGTGCGCGGCGGCCTGGTGGGATTCTTCGTGGGGGTGATGCCCGGCGCCGGGCCGACCATCGCTTCGATGCTCGCCTATGCGACCGAGCGGCGCTTCAGCCCCCATCCCGAGCGCTTCGGCAACGGCGCCATCGACGGCGTCGCGGCTTCCGAGTCGGCGAACAATGCCGCAGCGCACGGCGCCTGCGTGCCGATGCTCGCGCTCGGCATTCCGGGATCGGCGAGCACCGCGGTGCTGCTTGCCGCGCTCATCCTCCATGGCATCCGGCCGGGGCCCGGACTGATGACGGAGCAGTCGACGCTCGTCTGGGGGCTCATCGCGAGCATGTTCATCGGCAACGTAGTGCTGCTTGTGCTCAACCTGCCGCTTGCGCCGATTTTCGCCGCAGTCCTGCGCGTGCGCTATGCCTACCTCGCGCCCGGAATCCTCGCCATCTCGCTCGTCGGCGCGTACGCGAGCACGCTCGGCTTCACCAACGTGTGGATCACGCTCGCTTTCGGCGTGGTGGGCTGGTTCATGATCAAGCTCGATTTCCCGCGCGCGCCGCTCGTGCTGGCGCTCGTGCTCGCGCCGCTGCTCGAGAGCTCGCTGCGCCAGTCGCTGCTGCTCTCCTTCGGCAGCCTGAAGATCTTCGTCGAGCGGCCGCTCGCC
>DATADT010000505.1:0-4296 GCA_036258355.1 Burkholderiales bacterium | reverse complement strand
TCATGCCGGGCACGTAGGAGTTGTAATTCAGCACGCCGTTCAGGAGGCTGCCGAGCGAGGTCATGATCGGCGTGAACTGCAGCCCGACCATGCCGCCGCCGAACACCTGAACCTGCGGGCCGACGCCGATCTCGTTCACCGCGCGGATGATCGCCACCGAGTCGTTCGGGTAGGACATGACGAACACCATCTCCGGCCGCGCCGCGCGGATGCCGCGGATGAGCGAGGAGAAGTCGGTGGTGGTCGGCGGGTAGTTCTGGTCGTAGACCGACTTTATGCCCCCCTGCTTGGCGAGCTCGCGCGCGCCGTTCGCCAGGTTCTGCGCGAACTCCTGGTCCGCGGCGAGGATCGCAACCGTCTTCGCTCCCGCCTTCTGCCCGGCCTTGATGAAGCCGTCGGACCAGCTCGAGGCGTCGTTCCACGGCGAGTTGTTGAACCACATGTCGTGCTGCACCTTCGAATTCACCTGGAACGAGAAGTTGCCCATGAGGAGCAGCCCGCGCTGCTTCACCATCGGCATGATCGGCGCGGTCGGCACGGTGCCGTAGGGCGCGATCAGCAGGTCGACCTTGTCCACGTCGAGCAGCTTGGTATAGATGCCCGGCACGTTCGCGGGGTTGGTCTGGTCGTCGTAGGCGATCAGCTCCACCTTGCGGTTGAGCAGCCCGCCCTTCTGATTCACGTCGTCCACCCACAGCCGCAGCGCGACGAGCGCCGCCTGGCCGCCAGCGCCGAGCGTGCCGGTCTGCGGCATGCTCATGCCGATCCTGATCGGTGCTGCTTGCGCAAATGCCCGGCCCGGCAGCGCGCTCGCTGCGGCCAGCGCCGCGCCGGCCTTCAATACCTTGCGTCTGGAATTTCTCATGATGTCCTCCTCCTCGACTTATTGTAATCAATCTTCAGCAACCGGGCGGCGTTGCCGCCCATGATTTTGGCCTTGTCGGCGGCCGAGAGCCGCCCGCGTTGGACGAATCCCACCGGGTCCTCGACCCCCATGTCGAACGGGTAGTCGGTGCCGAGCACCACGTGGTCCGCGCCGTAGCGGCGCACGAGGTTGTCGAGCATCTGCGGGTCGAAGACGATGGTGTCGAAGTAGAACTTCTCCAGGTAGGTGGTCGGCTTCTTCCTGATTACCGTGCGGCAATCCGACCGGGCTTTCCAGGCGTGGTTCATGCGCTCCCAATAGTGCGCGAGGAAGCCGCCGCCGTGCGGCAGCACGACCTTCAGCTTCGGGTAGCGCTCCATCACCCCGTCGAAGATCAGGTGGCTCGCCGCCACGGTGGTCTCGAGCGGATTGCCGATCACGTTGTTGAAGTAGTGGTCGAGCAGCCGCTCGCCCTGCGTGTACCACGTCGGATGCACGAAGATGATGACGTCCAGCTCCTGCACTTTCGCAAAAAAGCGGTCCAGCGAAAGGCGACCGTCCGTGAGATCCATGCCGTTGACGCTGCCGTTGATCTCTACGCCTCTTAGATTCAATTTCCTGACGAGATATTCAAGTTCCGTGACCGCGAGGTCGGGATCCTGCAGCGGTACGGTGCCCAGGCCGACGAACCGGTCGGGCCACTTCGCGACGATCTCGGCGAGGCGCTCGTTCACCATGCGCGCGAGCTCGGCGCCCATGCCGGGCTCGGTCCAGTAATAGGTCTGCTGCGGAGCGGGCGACACCGCCTGGATGTCGATCCCCATGCGGTCCATGTCCTTCAGCCGCACCTCGATGTTGGAGAGCTTGGGCGCGCGCTCCTGGTGCTGCTTCTTGTTCGTCTCGCGGGTGAGCGCGTTGGCGAACTTCACCTGCATCTCGTGCTGTGCCGGGTTGAGCGGCGCCACCTTCGCTGCCGCGTCCGGATTCAGGTAGTGACAGTGGATGTCTACGCGAAGACTCCCGCGCTTCTTGGTTTTTACAACAACATTTCCACCCGAACCTTTCGGCGCGCAGTCGTACATCATCGATTTTGGTCCTCCCTCGTGGAAAGCTATGATGGCATCCGGAGGGAGTAAGTGTTGCGCGTTTCGCAGCTCGCCGCGCTCGCGATGCTCGCTGTGGTCCCGTGCGTGGCTACGGCGCAGGAGCTGTTCGGCGCCATCGCGTACTCGGAGAAGGCGCAAAAGTACGGCTGGGCTAACAACTACCCGACGCGCGACGACGCGACGAAGGCCGCGCTCGAGTTCTGCGCCAAGAACGGCCCCGACTGCCGCGTGGTGCTCTGGTTCCGCAACGCCTGTGGCGCGCTAGTCACCGGGCCCAATGGCCACGGCGCCGCCTGGGCGGAGAACCGCAAGATGGCGATCAGCAGGGCGACGAAGCTTTGCGCCGAGCGCTCGGAGGCGTGCAAGCTGACGCGCAGCTTCTGCACCGGCAATTAGCGGCTTCTCAGTTCTCCACCGCCTCCACCTTGCCGCTCGCCGCCGAGCGGAACGCCGCTTCGAGCGCCGAGATGTTGGCGATCATCTGGTCCTGCGGCACGGGGTAAGGCGCGCGCTTCGCTGCGGCATCCGCAAACGCCTCGAGGTTCGCGAGCACGGCCTTTGCCGGCGGAAAAGAGGCCGACTGAGGCGGGGAGTTGCGCCTCTTGACCGTGAAAACCCAGCCTTCGGGCGCCTCGGGGTGGGCCTTGTCGCGCACGTCCGCCCACCCCTTGTTTCCGTAGACGGCGAAGCGGCCGTCGAACGGCGTGGCGAGGACGGCCGATATGAGCGAGTTCGCGCCCGACTTGTGCGTGACCAGTATTCCGAGGGTGTCGCCGTTAACGAGCCGGCTGCCGAGCTGGCGCACTCTCGCGTACACGTGCTGCGCCGGGCCGAGCAGCCCGACCGCCAGGTCGAGGAGGTGGATCCCGGTAGCAGTCATGGGACCGGCCGGCGCCTCGGTTTGCGACATGCGCCAGTTGTCCGGCTCGAGCGACAGGAACTTGTCCTGGCTGAAGTTCGCCTCGACCTGCAAGAGCGTGCCGAGCTCGTCGGCTCCCGCCAGACGGAACAACTCCTGCACCGGCGGCTCGAAACGCTTCTCGTGGCCGACGGCGAGCGCGACTTCGTTGTCGACGCACGCCTTCACCGCGCGCAGGACGTCGGCGCGCGACATCGAGAGCGGCTTCTCGCAGAACACGTGCTTCCTCGCGCTCGCCGCGGCGATGATCTGCTCGGTGTGTTGCGTGTGCGGCGTGCAAAGAACGACGCCGTGCACCGCCGGATCTTGCAGGGCTCGTTCGAATGAAGTCTCGTAGGCGAGTCCTTGCGACGCCGCGAAGGCGGCGCCCGCGGACGCGGGGTCCACGCCCTTTACGACTCTCAGCTTGGCGCTGCCCTTCAGCAGCGGCACGATGGTGCGGCCCCACCAGCCGAGGCCGACCACCGCCACACCGAGCGCCTCCACTACGGTTATTCCGCCGTTGCGCCGGCCTCCTTCACCGCCTGACCCCAGCGTTCGGTTTCCTTCGCCACGAACGTCGCGAACTCGCCGGGCGCGCTGGTGACGACCTCGACGCCGCCGTTCGCGAGGCGCTCGCGCACCTGCGGGTCCTTCATCGTCTCAGTCATCACCGCGTAGAGCTTGTCGACCGCCTCCTTCGGCGTCCCGGTGGGGACGAAGATGCCCTGCCAGGAGCCGCTCGTGAGCTGCGGATAGCCGGACTCTGCCATCGTCGGCGTTTCGGGGAAGGCGGCGAGCCGCTTGGCGCTGGTGACCGCGATCAGGCGCAGCCGCCCGCTCTTGACGTGGTTTATCGCCGACGAGGCGGTGACGAACATCATGTGCGTCTCGCCGCCGACAAGTCCTGCGATCGCCGGGCCGGCGCCGCCTTTGTAAGGCACGTGCACCATGTCGAGCCCCTCGATCTTGCGGAACACCTCGGTCTCGAGCCGGTTCTGGCTGCCGGCGCCCGGCGAGGCGTAGTTGAGCTTGCCGGGATACGCCTTGGCGATCGCCACGATGTCCTTCACGGTCTTCGCCTGTAGGTCCGGATGCACCACCAGCACGCCCGGCACGTCGACCACTTGCGTAATGGCGATGAAGTCGCGCGTCGGCTTGACCTGCAGCTTCGGGAACACGGCGGGGTTGAGCGCGACCGTGCCGATGTTGCCGAGATAGATGGTGTAGCCGTCGGGCGTCGACTTCGCCGCAGCCTCCATGCCGATGTTGCCGGAGGCGCCGGCGCGATTCTCGACCACCAGCTGCTGGCCGAGCAGCTCGCTCATGCGCGGCTGGAGAATGCGGCCGACGAAGTCGGACGCGCCACCCGGCGCGAACGGCACGATCATGCGGATCGGCTTGTTCGGGTACTGGGCCCAGGCGAG
>DATADT010000504.1:0-3326 GCA_036258355.1 Burkholderiales bacterium | reverse complement strand
CGGTGCTGCGCGACCCGGACCCCGCGTTCGTCGCCGAAGTGCTGACGCTCCCGGCCGAGACATTCCTCGCCGAGCAGATGGCGGTCGTCGATCCCGACCGCCTGCACGAGTCGCGCAACGCCCTGCGGCGGTCGCTCACCGCTGAGCTGAAGGAGGAGTTGTCGGGCCTATACCGTGCTCTTGCTACCGAGAAGCCCTATTCTCCCGACGCCCGGTCCATGGGGCGGCGGGCGCTGCGCAACCTGTGCCTGGGCTACCTCGGCGAGCTCGGCCGTTCCGACCTCGCGTACCGGCAGTTCCAGCACGCCGACAACATGACCGACGCCATGGCGGCGCTCGCAGTACTCGCGAACCTCGACTGCCCCGAGCGCGAGCCGGCGCTCGCGGCGTTCTACGAGAAATGGAAGGACGAGCCACTCGTCGTGGACAAGTGGCTCGCGGTGCAGGCGGGCTCCCGCCTTCCGAGCACGCTAAGAACAGTCAAGACGCTCCTGGAGCACCCGGCGTTCGACCTCAAGGTGCCGAACAAGGTGTACTCGCTGATCCGCACCTTCGCGGCCAATCATGTGCGCTTCCATGCCGCCGACGGTGCGGGCTACCACTTCGTCGCCGACCAGATCATCGCGCTCAACGCCCTCAATCCCCAGGTGGCGGCCCGCACGGCGCGCGCCTTCGATCGCTGGAAGCGCTTCGACGAGCAGCGCCAGGCGCATGCAAGGAAGGCGCTCGAGCGGATCCGGGATACGGACAAGCTCTCCAAGGATGTGGCCGAGATCATCGGCAAAGCGCTAGCATAGAAATTCGAGGTCTGACCCCAAGGGGCAAACCTATGACCATGCTGGTCGTCGCTACGCTGGCTTTTCTTGGAACCCATTTTGTGACCAGCACGCCGCTGCGCCCGGCGCTGGTGAGCGCAATGGGCGAGTGGCCGTACCGCGGCGCTTACTCGATGGTGGCTCTCATCACGCTCGGCTGGATGATCTGGGCTTACGCCGATGCGCCGCGCGAGCAGCTGTGGACCGGACTCCGGGGAATTCCCGTCGTGCTCATGCCGCTCGCCTTCGTGCTGCTGGCGTGCGGTTACTGGCGCAATCCGACGATGGTGGGAGCCGAGAAGCTCCTAAAGAGCGAGGATCCGGCGCGCGGCATCATCCGCATCACGCGCCACCCGATCATGTGGGGCATCATGCTGTGGGCCGCGGCGCACATCCTCGGTCGTGGCGATCTGAAGGGCCTGGTCTTTTTCGGCGGATTTCTCGTGCTTGCCGCGGTCGGGACGCTCGCCATGGACGCGAGGAAGAGAGCAAACCGCGACTGGCCGCGCTTCGCCGCCGCCACCTCGCACGTGCCGTTCGTGGCGATCGCCCAGGGCAGGAACCATATCGACTGGCGCGAGATCGGGTGGGTGCGGCCGGCCATCGGCCTCGCCGCGTTCGCGCTTTTCTTCCTCGCGCACCCCTGGCTCTTCGGCGCTAGACCCTACTGACCGAGCTTGCGCTGCACGCGCTGGTCAAACTTCGCGACGTTGACGACGACGCGCTCGTGCGCGCCGTCTCCGATCAGCTCCTTTTCATCCCGGGCTTCGACGCGAAATGTCACGGTTCTCGACTCGACCTTGGTTACGACGGCGGTAGCCATGACTTTCATGCCAACGGGCGTGGCGGCGATGTGGCGCACTTCGAGCCGGGTGCCGAGGCTCTGGTAGCCCTTGGGGAGCTGCGGCTCGATCGCGGCGAGCGCGGCCGCCTCGATCAGGTTGATCATCACCGGCGTCGCCAGCACGTGCACCTTGCCGCTGCCGACGCGCGGCGCGGTGTGCTCGTCGCCGACGACGAGCTCGGCGCAGCCTGAGAGGCCGGGCTCGAGACCCGGGAACGATTCGCCCGCCACGCCGCGATGGTAACCGCAGCGCAGATCCGCAATGCCGGCCGCATGCCGCGCACCATGCTGCGCTATGCGATCGAGCATTT
Source organism: Burkholderiales bacterium (assembly GCA_036258355.1). Lineage (GTDB taxonomy): Bacteria > Pseudomonadota > Gammaproteobacteria > Burkholderiales > SG8-39 > SCGC-AG-212-J23. The sequence continues at coordinate 1,356 of DATADT010000504.1, read as the reverse complement.
CCCGCAAGCGCGCCGCCGGCGCTACCTGGGGATGAAGTCCGTCTAGAATCGCGGCGATGCGACGCGCCCTGCAGGGGTTCGTGCTCGCCATGGCCGCGACCACGGCCGGGGCGTGGCCGACCAAGCCGGTCACCTTTATCGTGCCCTACCCGCCCGGCGGCGGGACCGACGTCATCGCGCGCATCTACCAGGAGCCGCTTTCGAAGCAGCTCGGGCAGCCGATCGTGATCGAGAACCGCGGCGGCGCCGGGGGCTCGGTCGGCACCGCGATCGCCGCGCGCGCGGCTCCCGACGGGCATACGCTCCTCTTCACGCTGTCGTCGCACTCGATCAACCCGGTCATCTACAAGAGCCTGCCGTTCGACACCGAGCGCGACTTCCGACCGGTCTCGCTCGTCGCCTCGCTGCCGCAGCTCTTCGCCGTGCATCCGGGCACGCCCTACCAAACGTTTGCCGAGCTGACCACGTTTATGAAGGCGAACCCCGGCAAGATCGACTACGCCTCCGTCGGCGTCGGCTCGCCGAGCCACATGGCGGGGGAGCTCCTCAAGCTGAAGCTCGGGCTCTACATGGTCCACATCCCGTATCGCGGCGGCGGCCCGGCGGTCGGCGCCACCATGGCGGGCGACGTGCCGCTGCTGATCGTCTCCATCCCGGCGGCGATGTCGCAGGTTCGCGCGGGGCGTCTGCGCCCGCTCGCGGTCAGCACGCGCAAGCGCACTCCGATCCTGCCCGACGTGCCAACCGTCGCCGAGGCGACCGGCCTGAAGGACTACGAGGTCGACTCGTGGTACGCGGTGTTCGCTCCCGCGAAGACACCCGACGACGTCATCGCGCGCATGAACCGCGAGATCGCCACCGCGGCGGCGCGGCCCGACGTCAAGGCGAAGCTGCTCGAGCAGGGTGCCGACGGCGTGAACTCGACGCCCGAAACGCTGGGCGAGATGGTGAAGCGCGAGATCGCCGAGTGGCGTGCCGTCGTGAAGCACGCCAACATCCAGCCGGAATGATGCGATTCGAGAACCTGACCCCTGCCTTCGGAGTCCGCGTCGAGGACATCGACCTCGCAAGCCTCGATGAGCACAGCTTCGCCGAGCTGCACGGGCAGTGGAAAAAGCACGGCGCGATGCTGGTGCGCGGCCAGCAGGCGATGAGCGACGTGCAGTTCGAGGCCTTCTCGAAGCGCTTCGGCGAGCTAGACCCGCCGCCCAACCAGGGCGTCGGCCGCAAGAGCGTGCCCGGCTTCCCCGACCTGTACGTCGTGTCGAACGAGCGCGACGCCGCGGGCGAGCCGCTCGGCGCGCTCGGCTACAGCGAAGCCGTCTGGCACACCGACATGAGCTACCTGCCGGTGCC
>DATADT010000503.1:0-14386 GCA_036258355.1 Burkholderiales bacterium | reverse complement strand
TTCACAAGCTGGCGCACTGGTTCTGGCTGCGCGGGCTGCGCTGGCTTGGGCGCTTCGTTTCGCACTTCGGGCGCTGGCTGACCGGAATCGAGATCCATCCCGGGGCGAAGATCGGCTCGTGCGTGTTCATTGACCATGGCATGGGTGTGGTGATCGGGGAGACGGCCGAAGTGGGTGACGGCTGCACCATCTACCAGGGCGTGACCTTGGGCGGGACGTCGCTTTATCCCGGCACCAAGCGCCACCCGACCCTCGGCGCAGGCGTGATCGTGGGCGCGGGCGCGAAGGTGCTCGGCGGGTTCACCGTCGGCGAGGGCGCGCGCATTGGCGCAAATTCCGTGGTGGTGAAGGAAGTAGCGGCGGGCGCCACGGTGGTCGGCATTCCAGGCCGGGTCGTCGAAGACCAGAAGGTGGACAAGCAAAGGGCCGAGCGCTTCGCGGCCTACGCCGTGGTCCAGGAGAACGACGACCCCTATGCCAAGGCCATCCAGCAGCTTGTCGAGCATTCGCAGGAGCTCGAGCGCGCGGTCGCCGCGCTCACCGACAAGCTCGGCCGCCTCGAAAAAGCCGAGCCGGAGCAGCTTCGCGTCGTTAAGTAGCTGGACCGAAAAGGAAACTTAATCCGAGCGATTTAGTCGGATTAAATGTATACTTGACTACATCAATCGGGTATTGGAACAAACATGAGACTCACTACAAAAGGACGGTTCGCCGTCACCGCGATGGTCGACTTGGCGCTGCGCCAGAACCGCGGCCCCGTGACCCTCGCGGCGATCAGCGAGCGCCAGCACATCTCGCTTTCGTATCTTGAGCAGCTCTTCGGCAAGCTGCGGCGCGCGTCGCTCGTCTCGAGCGTGCGCGGTCCGGGCGGCGGCTACAACCTGGCGCAGCCGGCGAACCAGATTACCGTCGCCGACATCGTGAGCGCGGTGGACGAGCCGCTTGACGCCACGCAGTGCGGCGGCAAGGAGAACTGCCACGACGACAAGCGCTGCATGACCCACGACCTGTGGGCCACGCTGAACGAGAAGATGCACGAGTACCTCTCCTCGGTCACGCTCGCCGACCTGGTGGCGCACCAGAACGGCAAGCCGGTTTCGGTGATCAAGGATTTCCGTACGTCGGAGAAGGTAGCCGCATGAAGCTGCCCATCTATCTCGACTACTCGGCGACGACCCCGGTCGATCCCCGCGTCGCCGGGAAGATGATCCCCTACCTCACCGAGTTCTTCGGCAACGCCGCGAGCCGATCGCACTCGTTCGGCTGGAAGGCGGAGGAGGCGGTGGAAGAGGCGCGCGCGCACGTCGCCGCGCTGATCAACGCCGACCCGAAGGAGATAGTGTGGACCTCGGGCGCGACCGAGGGCAACAACCTCGCGCTCAAGGGCGCGGCGAACTTCTACAAGACCAAGGGAAGACACATCATTACGCAGAAGACCGAGCACAAAGCGGTGCTCGACACCTGCCGCGAGCTCGAGCGCCAGGGCTTCGACGTCACTTACCTTGAAGTCGAATCGAACGGCATCGTCGACCTGAAGAAATTCGAGGCCGCGATCCGACCGGACACCATCCTCGCATCGATCATGATGGTGAACAACGAGATCGGCGTGATTCAGCCGGTGTGGGAGATCGCCGAGATCTGCAAGAGGAAGCGCGTGATCTACCACTGCGATGCGGTGCAGGGCGGCGGGCGCATCGAGATCGACATGCAGAAGTTCAAGGCCGATCTCCTCACCATTACGGCGCACAAGATGTGCGGCCCGAAGGGCATCGGCGCGCTCTATGTCAGGCGAAAGCCCCGCGTTCGCATCGAGGCGCAGATCCACGGCGGCGGCCACGAGCGCGGCTTCCGCTCCGGCACGCTCGCCACGCACCAGATCGTCGGCTTCGGCGAGGCGGCGCGCCTGGCGAAGCTCGAAATGGCGGCCGAAAACGAGCGCATGCGCGCGTTGCGCGACCGGCTGCTCAAGGGCATCCAGGACATCGAGGAGGTCTACGTCAACGGCGACCTCGAGCGGCGCATCCCGCACAACCTGAATGTGTCCTTCAACTTCGTCGAAGGCGAGTCGCTCATCATGGCGGTGAAGGACCTCGCGGTGTCATCGGGGTCGGCGTGCACCTCGGCCTCGCTCGAGCCGTCCTACGTGCTGCGTTCGCTTGGGCGCTCGGACGAGCTTGCGCACAGCTCGATTCGCTTCACCCTCGGACGCTTCACCACCGAGGAAGAGATCGACTACACGGTAGACTTGATCAAGAAGAAAGTGGCGAAGCTGCGCGAGCTCTCGCCTCTCTGGGAGATGCACAAGGAAGGCATCGACTTGAATACGGTTCAGTGGGCAGCACATTAGCTAGGAGTACGAAATGGCATATAGCGACAAAGTCATCGACCACTACGAGAACCCGCGGAACGTGGGTTCGTTCGACAAGTCCGACAACGCGGTGGGCACCGGCATGGTGGGCGCGCCCGCGTGCGGCGACGTAATGAAGCTGCAGATCAGGGTCGGCGCCGACGGCCGCATCGAGGACGCGCGCTTCAAGACCTACGGCTGCGGCTCGGCGATCGCCTCGAGCTCGCTCGTCACCGAATGGGTGAAGGGCAAGACCCTGGAAGAGGCGGCGACGATCAAGAACACGCAGATCGCGCAGGAGCTGTCGCTCCCGCCGGTGAAAATCCATTGCTCGATCCTCGCCGAGGACGCGATCAAGGCGGCCGTGGAGGATTACAAGAAAAAGCATGATTTGCTTTCCGAGAAGAAAGCAAAGGCTGCCTGAGGGTCCTCATTCATGGCCATTACGCTGACTCCCAACGCCGCCAGCCACGTGCAGCGCTCGCTCTCGAAGCGCGGCAAGGGGCTCGGCCTGCGCGTCGGCGTGCGCACCTCCGGCTGCTCCGGCCTCGCGTACAAGCTCGAGTTCGCCGACCAGGTGAACCCCGGGGACCTCGAGTTCGAGAGCCACGGCATCAAGGTGGTCGTCGACCCGAAGAGCCTGCAGTTCATCGACGGCACCGAGCTCGACTACAGCCGCGAGGGCCTGAACGAGGGCTTCAAGTTCAGGAACCCGAAGGTCAAGGACGAATGCGGCTGCGGGGAATCCTTTAACGTCGCTTAACCGATTGCACGACGCTCGCGCGGCTTGCCGACACATGGGATACATGTGCGGAAGTGCGTGACGCGTCGATGCAGATGCAAAGTTATTTCGACCTGTTCGGCCTGCCTCCCGCGTTCGAGGTAGAGGCCGATGGGCTCGAGCGTTCCTACCGCGAAATCCAGTCGCGCGTGCATCCCGACCGCTTCGCTCACGCCGGCGATGCCGAGCGCCGGGCGTCGCTGCAGTGGAGCACGCGCGTGAACGAGGCCTACCGTACGCTCAAGGACCCGGTGCAGCGCGCAAGGCATCTGCTCGAGCTCCACGGCGTCGACGTCGCGTTCGAAACGAACACCGCAATGCCGGCCGACTTTCTCGCGCAGCAGATGGAGCTTCGCGAGGCGCTGGAGGAAGCGAAGGACGCTTCGGCTCTCGACGCCTTGCGTCGCAGCCTGGTCAAAGAAAAACAATTTCTTGAAAAGGCGATCGCGGAAGCGATCGACGCGAGAAAGGATTACGTCGGCGCCGCCGCGCTGGTGAGGAAGCTGCAGTTCCTCGACAAGCTCGATAGTGAAATCGACGCCGCTTACGAAACCATAGAGTAATGGCACTCCTGCAGATCTCCGAGCCGGGGATGTCGCCCGAGCCCCACGAGGGGCGGCTTGCGGTCGGCATCGATCTCGGTACGACGAACTCGCTGGTCGCCACGGTGCGCAGCGGCATGCCGGTGGTCCTGCCTGATTCGCACGGCCGGCCGCTTCTTCCCTCGATCGTGCGTTACCTTCCCGACGGTCGGGTCGAAGTCGGCTACGCGGCGCAGGCGCGCCAGGCCGACGATCCCAACAACACCATCGTCTCGGTCAAGCGCTACATGGGGCGCGGGATCAAGGACGTCGCGCACATCGAGAGCACGCCGTACGACTTCGTCGACGCGCCCGGCATGCTCCAGATCCGCACCGCCGCCGGCGTCAAGAGCCCGGTAGAGGTTTCTGCCGAAATCCTGAAAGTGCTGCGGGAGCGCGCCGCGCTGTCGCTAGGCGGCAGCTTGAGTGGGGCAGTTATCACCGTGCCCGCCTATTTCGACGACGCACAGCGCCAGGCGACCAAGGACGCCGGGCGCATCGCCGGCCTGAACGTGCTCCGATTGCTGAACGAGCCGACCGCGGCAGCGATCGCCTATGGCCTGGACAACGCGGCCGAAGGAATCTACGCGGTCTACGACCTGGGCGGCGGCACGTTCGACATCTCCATCCTGAAGCTTTCGAAAGGCTTGTTCGAAGTGGTGGCGACGAGCGGTGACTCGATGCTCGGCGGCGACGACTTCGACCAGCGCCTGTTCTGCTGGGTGGTGGAGCAGGCAAAGCTCGCTCCGCTCGCCCCGCGGGACATGCGCCTTCTGCTGGTGAAGTCGCGCGAGGCGAAGGAGCATCTCACCGCCCACGGCGAGGCGCCGATCACCGCGAGGCTTTCCTCAGGCGAGTTTGTCGACCTTTCCATCGACACCGAGACGTTCTGCTCGATCACGCAGACGCTCGTCAACAAGACGCTCGGCCCCATGCGCAAGGCGCTGCGCGACGCGGGGCTCTCTCCCGATGAAGTGAAGGGCGTGGTGATGGTCGGTGGGGCGACGCGCATGCCGCAGGTGCAGCGCGCAGTGCGCGAGTTCTTCCGCCGCGATCCGCTCAACAACCTCGACCCGGACAAGGTGGTCGCCCTCGGCGCCGCGATGCAGGCGAACGTGCTCGCGGGGAACAAGCCTCAGGGCGAGGACTGGCTGCTGCTCGACGTGATCCCGCTCTCGCTCGGCATCGAGACCATGGGCGGGCTGACCGAGAAAATAATCCCGCGCAACACCACCATTCCGGCCGCGCGTGCGCAGGAATTCACCACCTTCAAGGACGGCCAGACCGGCATGAGCATCCACGTGGTGCAGGGCGAGCGCGAGCTCGTCTCCGACTGCCGCTCCCTCGCGCGCTTCGAGCTGAAGGGAATCCCGCCGATGGCGGCCGGCGCCGCGCGCGTGCGGGTGAGCTTCCAGGTCGACGCCGACGGCCTGCTCTCGGCCTCCGCGAGAGAGAGCACCTCGGGCGTCGAGGCTTCGGTGACCGTCAAGCCTTCGTACGGCCTCGCCGACGCCGACATCGAGCGCATGCTGCGCGACTCGTTCGAGCACGCGCGCGAAGACATGCACGCGCGCGCGCTCGCCGAGCAGCGGGTCGACGGCCAGCGGCTGATCGAAGCCACTCGCGGCGCGCTTGCCGCAGATGCAGCTCTCTTGAACGAACAGGAAAAAAGCGAGATCGAAGCGGCGATGGCGTCGTTGGAAAAGGTGCTGGCAGGCACCGATCACCGTGCAATCAAGAAGGCGGTCGAGGCGCTCAACCACGCCACCGAGACCTTCGCCGCGCGGCGCATGGACGAGGGCATCAAGCGGGCGCTCGCGGGCCGCAAGATCAGCAGTCTCTAGAGATGCCCAAGCTCAAGGTGCTGCCGGGGCATGCGATCTGTCCCCAGGGCGCGGAAATCGAGGCGCAGACCGGCGTGTCCATCTGCGATACGCTGCTCGACAACGGTATCGGCATCGAGCACGCGTGCGAGAAGCAGGCCGCGTGCACGACTTGCCACGTCATCCTGCGCCGGGGCTACGACTCGCTCGAGCCGCCCGAGGAGAAGGAGGAGGACCTGCTCGACAAGGCTTGGGGCTTGGAGGCGACCTCTCGGCTTTCCTGCCAGGCGAAGGTCGCCGGCGACGATCTCGTGATCGAGATCCCCAAGTACACCATCAACTACGAGCGCGAGGGCGGAGGGGGGAAGAAATGAAATGGACTGACACGCAGGAAATTGCGATCGCGCTTGCGGACGCCTATCCCGACAAGGACCCCAAGGCGGTGAACTTCGTCGATCTCTACAAGTGGGTCATGGCGCTGCCGGGCTTCAGCGACGATCCCAAACGCTGCGGCGAGCGCATCCTCGAGGCGATCCAGCAGGCCTGGATCGAGGAAGCCGAATGATCAGCAGGGTTTGAAGGTGCTGTTCCAGACGCCGTTCTCGCAGCGGTAGCGTGTCCCCTGCTGGCAGGTGATGGAGCCTTCCCTGTGAGCCTTCGACGCGTGAACGCAGTTGCCTCCTGTACCGCCGGCGGACGCCGAGCGGTTGGGGCTGCTGCAGCCTGGAAGCAGCAGGACGGGAATGAATAACAGCGCGAATCGGAGCTTCGTAAGGACCTCCTGAATGGCTGAGCCCCAGCAAGGAACGCGCCCGCGCGTCGCGATCCTCGGATTCCATCTGGAGAGCAACGCGTTCGCGCCCGTAACCGGCGAGGCGCAGTTCCGCTCGCTGTGCTACGCCGAAGGCGATGCTATCACCCGCGAGGCGCGCAAGGACCCTTCGCCGCTGCCCGCCGAAGTGCCCGCCTTTTACGCGGAGATGGACCGACTCTGCCCGTGGACAGCGGTTCCGATCCTTGTCACCGCCGCAGAGCCGGGCGGGCCGGTCGATGAAGGCTTCTTCCAGCGCACCCTGGCCGCAATGCGCAAGGGACTCGCCGCCGCCGGCCGGATCGATGCCGCCTACATCAGCAACCACGGCGGCATGGTGTCCACCGGCGGACCGGACCCCGACGGCGAGCTCTACGAGATGGTGCGCGCGGCGGTCGGAGGAGCCGTCCCCGTGGTCGCAACGGTGGATTTACATGCGAACATCTCGGAGCGCATGGTGGCGAACGTCGATGCGCTCGTGTCGTATCGCACCAACCCGCACATGGACCAGCAGGACCGCGCCATGGATGCCGCTCGGCTTTTGAGGGGCTTTTTGAGCGGCAAGAAATCCAGGCGTGGCTTCGTGAGGTTGCCTCTGACCCCTGCATCGGTGACGCTGCTTACGAAAGAAGGGCCGTACGCCGACGCGATCGCCTACGGTCAGGCCAAGGTCGGCAACTGCGTGCTCGACGTTTCCATCATCGGCGGGTTCGTGTTCAGCGACACGCCGAAGAACGGGATCGCCATCGTCGTCAACGGGGAAGCGGGCACCGACGTCCGCGGCACGGCGCTCGACATCGCCGAGCACATCTGGAGCGACCGCAGGCGCTTCGTGAAACGCCTTACCGCGGTGGACGATGCAATCACGAAGCACAGAGATGGCTGTATCTGGTCCGATGCCGGCGACAACCCCGGCGGCGGAGGCACCGGCCAGACGACGGCTTTGCTGAAGGGGCTTTACGAAGCGAGAGTACAAGGCGTGCTCTACGGGATTTTTTTCGAGCCGCAGATCGCCGCGGAAGCGCGCGGAAGAAACGAGATGACGGCGCGGTTCACGGAGGGGTTCACCGTGCCCGCGAAAGTGCTGAAGACCACCGATGGCCGATGCGTCGGCCGGCGCGGTATCTGGGCCGGGCGGGCGCTGGAGCTTGGGCCCACCTGCGCGCTGCAGATCGGCGGCGTCACGGTGGTGTGCGTGAGCCGCCGCAAGCAGTGCGCCGACCCGGTCTTCTTCGAGATGCACGGGCTCGACATCCGCGCCGCGCGCACCGTGGTGGTCAAGTCGCGCGGCCACTTCCGCGGCGGCTTCGACGAGTTTTTCCCGCCCGAGCGCGTGATCGAGGTCGATACGCCCGGGCTCACGTCGCCGGTGCTCGAGCGCCTGGACTTCAAGGGATTGCCGCGGCCGGTGTTTCCACTCGACCCCGACGCCGAGTGGACCCGCCAGGTGGCGGTGTATGAGTAGCCTTCTCTGCCTCGCGGGCGACGGCGTCGCGACCACGATCTTCGCCGCGGCGCTGCATATCGGCTGGACCCCGGCCGACGGCATCGCGCGCGAGGAGTCCTGGCACATCAGGCAGGGCGTCTTCGAGTTCTTCGCGGCCCGCAGCCGGACGAACGAGGGCTGGGAGCATTACTGGCCGACGCGCCCGCCGCAGGCGCGGCTCGTGCTCGACCGCAGGGGCCTGCGCGAGGACTACGTCATCTGCGGCGAGATGTGGTGCACGCCGCTCGAGAAGCTCGTGCCGCGCGCGAAAGCGCCGGTGGTGCAGATCGGGCCCTGCTAAGCCTCGTTCAGGTGACAGGCCGAGAGATGGCCCGCGGCCACCTCGCGCAGCGGCGGCGCATGCTCCCGGCAGCGCGGCATCGCGTGCGGGCAGCGCGGATGGAAGTGGCAGCCCGCGGGCGGGGAGAGCGGCGAGGGAATCTCGCCCACGATCGGCTTGAACTGCGTCTTGCGCGTATCGAGGCGCGGCACCTGCTTGAGCAGCGCCTGGGTGTACGGGTGGTTCGGCGCGCGGAAGATCTCCTCGGCGGCCGCGGACTCGACGATACGGCCGAGGTACATGATGATGACGCGGTCGGAGAGGTGCTCGACCACGCCGAGGTCGTGGCTGATGAAGAGATAGGTGAGCCCGAGGTCGCGGCGCAGCTGCATGAAGAGATTAAGGATCTGCGCTTGGATCGACACGTCGAGCGCGGCGACGGCCTCGTCGCATACCAGGAACTCGGGCTTCACGGCGAGCGCGCGCGCAATGCCGATTCGGCTTCTTTGCCCGCCGGAGAATTGGTGCGGGTAGCGCGGCTTGTAGCCCGGGTCGAGCCCGCAGCGCACGAGGAGCTCGTCGAGGTAGCCGTCGAGCTGCTCGCGCTTCACGATGCCGTGCACGAGCGGCGCCTCGCCCACGATATCGGCCACCCGCATGCGCGGGTTGAGCGAGGCGAACGGGTCCTGAAAGATCATCTGGACCTTTAGAGCGGCCTGCCTCGCTTCCCGCTCGTTCAGCGAGGTCGCATCCTTCCCCCGGTAACGAATCGTGCCGGCGCTCGGCTCGAGGATGCCGGCGACCATTCTCCCGAGCGTCGACTTGCCGCAGCCCGATTCGCCGACCAGGCCGACGACTTCGCCTTCCTCCACCGAAAACGACACGTCGTCCACCGCGTGCACCACTTCGTCGGCCGCGTCGGCGCCGAGCGCGCGCGCGATCCTGCCGGCGAAGTCGAGCGGCTGCACGAAGCGCTTGGAGACGTGCTCGAGCTCGAGGATCTTCACAGCGGATAGAAGCAGCGCACCAATCGGCCGTTGCGGGCTTGCAGTTCAGGCTGTTCAGTACACCTTGGCTGCGCCCGCGGGCATCGGGAGCGGAAGGCGCACCCCGGAGGCAGGTTGACGAGCGCGGGCGTCATGCCGGGAATCTGCGCGAGCGGCGCGCCGCGCCGGTTGCGGCTCGGCACCGAGCCGATAAGGCCGTGGGTATAAGGATGCAGCGGCGCGTCGAGCACTTCGTCCACCGAACCCTGCTCGACGATGCGACCGGCGTACATGACGCAGATGCGATCGGCGAGGCCGGCGACGACCGAAAGGTCGTGCGTGATCCAGATGAGCGCGGTCCCCGACTCGCGGCACAGCTTCTGCGCTTCGTACAGGATCTGCGCCTGGATCGTGACGTCGAGCGCGGTGGTCGGCTCGTCGGCGATGATGAGCTTCGGCCGGTTGAGGAGCGCGATGGCGATGGCCACCCGCTGGCGCATCCCGCCGCTGAACTGATGGGGGTACGAGCGCAGGCGCGAGTCAGGCGAGGGTATGCCGACGCGTTCCAGCGCGTCGCGGGCAATCCGCAATGCAGTGCTTGCATCGACATCCTGATGAGCGCGGACTGCCTCGACCATCTGCGTGTCGATGCGCAGCACCGGGTTGAGCGTCATCATGGGGTCCTGGAACACCATCGCGATACGCGCGCCGCGGATCTGGCGCATCCGGGCCTCCCCGAGCTGCAGGAGGTCCGTTCCGTCGAAAATAATCCGGCCGCCGACGATGCGGCCGGGCGGGTCGACCAGGCCCAGGATCGAGAAGCCGGTCACGGTCTTGCCGCAGCCCGACTCGCCGACCAGGCCGAGCACCTCGCCGGGCCGCACCTCGAAGCTCACGCCGTCCACCGCGCGCACCACTCCGGCGCGGGTGAAGAAGTGGGTCTTCAGGTCCTCGACCCTCAAAATCGGGGTCAGAGCCCGATTTCCGGTATCTCCGCGACCGCCATGGGAAATCGGGCTCTGACCCCGATTTTGGTCAACGCTCAAGGCGCGGGTTCAGGATGTCGCGCAGGCGGTCGCCGACGAGGTTGATGCTCATGATCGTGGCGAGCAGCGCGAGGCCCGGGTAGAAGCTTATCCAGTACTTGCCGGAGAGCATGTATTCGAAACCGTTCGCGATCAGGAGTCCGAGCGAGGGCTCGGTGAGCGGCAGGCCGACGCCGAGGAACGAGAGCGTCGCCTCGAGCGAGATCGCGTGCGCGGTCTGGAGCGTGCCGACCACGATCAGCGGCGCGACCACGTTCGGCAGCAGGTGGCGGAACACGATGCGCCGCGGCGGCAGCGCGAGGCAGTGCGCCGCCTCGATGTACTCCTTGCGCCGCTCGACGAGCGCCGAGCCGCGCACGGTGCGCGCGTAGTAGGCCCACTGCACCAGGATCAGCGCGATCATCACCTTGTCGGCGCCGCGGCCGAGGATCGCGACCAGGATCAGCGCGACCAGGATCGCGGGGAACGAGAGCTGCAGGTCGACGAGCCGCATGATGAGCGCGTCGAGCCAGCCGCCGCGGTAGGCTGCGAGCAGGCCGATCGCGGTGCCGACCGCGAGCGCGATCACGCCCGAGGCGACGCCGACGCCGAGGCTGATGCGAAGGCCATAGAGCATCGCGCTCCACATGTCTCGCCCGGCGCCGTCGGCGCCGAGCCACATCACGAAACCTCCCGAGCCGCGCTCGCCGGGCTCGAGGCGCGCATCGAGGACGGTGACCCTGGAGAGGTCGTAGGGGTTCTGCGGCGCAATGAGCGGCGCGAACAGCGCGAGGAAGATGATGATGAGGAGCAGCGCGAATGCGGCCGTCGCGATCCGGTTCGAGAAGAACTCGCGCGCGAGCCGCCGGGATGGCGTCTCGGCTTTGGGCAGTGGCAGCGATTCGGCGACCGCGCTCATGGATCTATGCCTTTGCTTCCTTCAGCCGAACGCGCGGATCGAGCATCGAGTACAAAATGTCCACGATCAAGTTGATGACGATGAACATCAGCACCGTGATCACGAGGTACGCCACGACCACCGGACGGTCCAGGCGCTGGATGGAGTCGATGAGGAGCTTGCCCATGCCGGGCCAGGCGAACACGGTCTCGGTGACCACGGAGAAGGCGATCAGGCCGCCGAGCTCAAGGCCGAGCACCGTGACCACCGGGACGAGGATGTTCTTGAGCACGTGCACCAGCACCACGCGGGAAGGAGAGAGCCCTTTCGCGCGCGCGAACTTGACGTAGTCCTGCAGCGCCGCTTCACGCGTGCCGGCGCGCGCGAGGCGCGTCACGAGCGCCATTTTGAAGAGCGCGAGGTTGAACGCGGGAAGCGCGAGGTGCCGGAGCCCCTCCCACGTCATGAAGTCGCCGCGTCCGGTCGAAGGCAGCCAGCCGAGCATCACGGCGAACACCATGATGAGCATCAGGCCGACCCAGAACGTGGGCAGCGAGAAGCCGAGGATCGAGCCGGCCATGATGGCGCGGCTCGCCGCCGAGTCGGGCTTGAGGCCCGCATACATGCCGAGCGGGATGCCGAACACGATGGCGAGGAGAAACGCGCCGAAGGCGAGCTCAAGCGTTGCCGGCATGCGCTGCAGGATGAGCTTGAGCGCGGGCTCGCCGTAGACGAACGAGTTGCCGAGGTCGCCGCGCACCGCGTTGGCGAGGAAGTGGAAGTACTGCTCGTGCACCGGCCGGTCGAGGCCGAGCCTGCGGATGAAGGCGTCGATTTCCTCCTGCGTCATGTCGTCGGAGATCAGGATGTGCACCGGGTCGCCGACCACGTGCACGCCGACGAACACGACGAGCGACATCACCAGAACCACGACCAGGCTCTGGATGATGCGCCGGATGATGAAGACCATTAGTTCGCTTTGCCTACCCCCGTGGCAAGCGTGTACTCGTCGGTGCGGGGCTTGTAGGAGAGGCCGCGGCGCATCGCCCAGGTGTTCACCTGGTAATGCAGCGGGATGATGCCCACGTCCTCGATCGCGATCTCGGTCGCGCGCGCAAGGAGATCGGCGCGCTTCGCGTCTTCGACCGTGGCGAGCGCGTCGTTGATCAGCTTGTCGACCTGCGGGTTCGAGTAGCGGCCGCGGTTGGACGCGCCCATGCCCTTCTCCCGGTCGAACGTGGCGATGAGCGACTTGAGGGGCGAGGATGCTTCGCCGGTTCCCGAGCCCCAGCCGACGAGGATGAAGCTGAACTTGGGCCCCTTGTCGGGCGAGCCGGTCGAGGCATCGCGGAAGAACACGCCCTGCGTCATCGTGACCACCTGCGTATCGACGCCGACGCGCGAGAGCATCTGCCCGACCGCCTCGGCGATCTTGGCGTCGTTCGGATAGCGGTCGTTGGGCGAATGGATGGTCAGGCGGAAGCCATTCGGTACGCCGGCTTCGGCGAGGAGCTTCTTAGCGCCGTTCGGGTCGTAGGCCACGGGCTTCAACTTGTTGCTCACTCCGAAGAACCCCTCGGGGAGGAGCTGCCCCGCCTTGATCGCCTGGCCCTCCATCACCCGGCTCACGATCGTGTCGCGGTCGATCGCCATGGAGATCGCTTTGCGCACCCGCACGTCGCGCAGCGGGTTCTTGATCGGGTTGCCATCCTTCGCGCGCACGAAGGGCGAATCGTCGCGGAAATGGTCGAGGTGCAGGTAGATGATGCGGTTAGACACCGTCTGCGCGATGGTGAGCTTCGGGTCTTTCTTGAGTCGCTCCATGTCCACCGCCGGCACCTCATCGATCAGGTCGACGTCCCCCGCGAGCAGCGCCGCGACGCGCGACGGGTCCGACTTGATGCCACGGAAGATCACGCGCTGCCAAATCGGCTTGTCGCCCCAGTACTGGTCGTTCCGCTGCACGATGATGCGGTTGCCGGGGGTGTACTCGACGAAGCGGTACGGACCGGTGCCGATCGCCGCCTTGCCGGAGTTGTAGTCGGGCGTCTTCGCCCCCTGGCCGTGCTTGCGCGAGATGATGAACACCTGCGACAGGTCGCTCGGCATCAGGGGATAGGGTGCCGCCGTCTTCACGTGCACCGTGTGGTCGTCGACCTTGACGAAGGTCTTGCCGCGCGCGTAGATGCCGAAGCTCGATGGGCTGCCCTCGACGTTCGGCGCGCGCTCGAAGCTGAAGATCACGTCGTCGGCGGTGAACGGCGTACCGTCGTGGAAGCGAACGTTCTTGCGCAGCTTGAATTCCCAGGTCGTCGCGTCGATCGGCTTCCAGGACTCGGCGAGGTCCGGGGTGAGCCGCTGGCGCTCGTCCTGGCCCACCAGGCTCTCGAAAACATGGCTGAGCAGCGAGTTGTTGGGCGACAGGTTGTGGTAGTGCGGGTCCATGGCGGTCGGCTCGGACGCCAGGCCGATGCGCAGCTCCTGCGCCGCGGCGCCGGTCGTGAAAACGAAAAGAACGGTGAGCAAGAAGCGAATCATCGTGTTCCTCCTCCCGGGGTTGTCCCGGCCATTATGCGATAGGTCGCGAGCCAGTAGTACTCGTACTCCGTAAACGTGACCTCGGTGCCGAACCGGGAAAGGCGTGTACGCAGCTCCGCCTCCGTGGGGAAGTTCTTCAGCACCTCATGGGTCGAGCCGTCGGCGAGCCGGCGGCTCTGATAGGTATTCCCCTGCGCGTCCTGCCGGGCAATGGGGGTGCTAGATCCTTCGACGTAGCGGTTGTCCATGAACGCCACCCTCGCCCCGGGCTCCAGCCCGACTCGCAGTCCATCCAGAAATGCGTCCTGCCTGCCTAGCGGGACATGCGACCACCAGAAGCCGGCGTAGCAGGCGGAAAATCTTTCCTTCCAGTCCGGCAGCGCGTAGGCGTCGGCGCGCTCGAAGCGCACATTGCCCTTCGGATACTTCTTGGATCGCGCGATGGCCAGCGTTTCCTCGTTGTAGTCCACGGCGAGCACCGATTCGGCCTGCTCGGCGATAAGCGGGGTCCAGTAGCCGGTACCGCACGCGATCTCGAGCACCCGCTCGCCCCGGAAAAGCGCCGGGATGTCCTTCCGCAGGCGCGCGAGGTCCGCCTGGCGCTCGGGCTTGTCGTAGATCTTCTCGTACTCGGCGGCGCGCCGGGCGTAATAGGTTTCCATTCAAGTATGCTACAGCGATGGCACCGCTGGTTCTCGATTCGCCGCACTCCGGTCACGATTTTCCGGCCGACTTCGGCGCTATCGTCACCGAGGCGGAGCTGCGCGAGTCCGAGGACTGCTACGTCGACGAGCTATACGCAGCCGCGCACGAGCTCGGCGTGCCGCTTC
>DATADT010000502.1:0-1931 GCA_036258355.1 Burkholderiales bacterium | reverse complement strand
CGATCATGGCGACCGCGGCCTCGTAGGCGAGCGCGTGCCCCGGCAGCGAGAACGGGTTGGGCGTCATGGCCTCGACGACGCTATGCGCAGACGCGTTCTTCGCAAGCGCGGCGACGATGTCCTGGTTGGTCACGATGCCGACCGCGCGCGCGGCGGCGTCGACCACCACCAGCGAGCCGACGCCCTCGGCGCGCATCTGGGCGGCCGCCTCGGCCACGGTGATGGCGGGCGCGCAGGTCAGCGCCGGGCGCTTCACCAGCGAGCGCAGCGGCCGGGCGAAAGCCTGCTGCTCCTCTGCGATTCGCTGCTCAAGGCGCGCGGTCGATTGCGCCATCGCTAGTAGCGCAGCCGCGAGTAATACGTCTGGCGCGAGGCTTCGAGTGCCTGGCGCAACGTCACGATGCCGCGCGCTGCGAGCAGCGGCAGCAGGCGAAGGAAGACCTCGGCTTCCAGCAGGGCGTCGCCGAGCGCGGTATGCCGGCCGATCACCTGCACCCCCAGCCGGTCCGCCATCGTCTCCAGGCGGTGGTCATCGAGGCTCGGGTGCAGCATCGCCGAGAGGAGCAGCGTGTCGAGCACCGGCTGTGTGAAGCGCACCCCGGTGGAGGCCTCCTTGAGCTCGAGAAAGCGCATGTCGAAAGCCGCATTGTGCGCGACCAGGACCGTGTCTTCGCAGAAGCGGTGGAAGGCAGGCAGCACCTCTTCAATCCCGGGCTCGGCGGCGAGCGCCGCGCCGTCGATGCCGTGGACGCGGGCAGAATCCCGGTTCAGGGGCCGACGGGGGTTGACCAGCCGCTCGAACACTTCGTTCTTGAGCAACCTTGCGTTCACGATCCGCACCGCCCCGATGCTGATGATCTCGTCGCCGGCCGAAGGCTCGAGGCCCGTGGTCTCGGTATCGAACACGGTGTACGCGAGATCCGAGAGGCGCCGCTCGTGCAGCTCGCGCGCCGAGTCGCCGTAGCGAAAAAGGTCGAAGTCGTAGTACTCGGGCCGACTCTCGGCTGCGCGCGCCGGCGCCTTCGGCGCGGCTGCCGGTTCGCCCGCCGGCAGGAGGAAGCGGAAGGCGCCGCTGCGCTGGCCGCCGGGTCCCGCGGCGTGAAGCCATACCTCGGCGCCGTGGCGCTCGAGGACGTCGCGCAGCGTCAGCGGACCTTCGGCGAGCGGCTGCGTCTCCCACAACGACAGCGCCTCGCTCGCCACGATGGCGCCGTCCCACTCGAGGTCGAGCTCGACGAAGCTTTCCTTGGCCCGGGCCGCGAAGCGCACGTGCCGCACCCCGTACTCCGCGCGCAGCTTGTCCGAAAGAAATGTGAACGCCTGGATCATGGCGAAGCTATCGACGCGCAGCCACAGCTCGTCGCTCACCGAGTCGCTCTCCACCGCGAGCCCCGGCAGGCTCTCGAGCCGGCGCCGTGCGACGCCGACGAGCTCCGCGGCGCGCATGTCGCTCAGCGTAAGGCTCGCCTTTACCGCGTCGGCGTAGCCGCGCAGCGCCTCGTCGATCGAGCGCGACAGCAGGGCCGATTCCGCGGCGACGATCTGGATGAAGCGCAGCCGCCGCTCGGCGTCCATGTCAGGATACGACGCCAGGTTCTCGGCCGCCGCGCGCAGGTTGGCGGCCGGCGAGCGCACGCTGGAGGTGAGCGCGTGCAGCAGGCGCAGGCGCTGCTGCTCGCGATCCAGCACTCCGGTGACGTCCTCGAGCGTCAGCACCATGCCGGCGATAGCGGCTTCGCCCGCGACCGGCGCCGCCTGCACCTTGAGCAGCCGTCCCGCGGGCGTGGCGGTGACGAAGCGCGCGAGCGCCGAGCCCCCCTGCAGCTTGTCGCGCGCGTGCGCGACCTGCTCGCGGTCGATCAGGCCGAAGAGCGAGCGGCCCAGGCCGAGCAGCGCCTCGTCGCCGGAAAAGAGCTGCCGCGCGCGCTCGT
>DATADT010000501.1:0-3286 GCA_036258355.1 Burkholderiales bacterium | reverse complement strand
CCGTTGGTCTTGTTGTTGAAGCGCTCCGGAAACATCTCGGCCAGGTCCTTCGCGACGCGCGTTCGCAGAAGCTTCGAATGGATCGCCGAGACGCCGTTCGTGCTGTGCGAGCCCACGATCGCCAGGTCGGCCATGCGCACTTTGGGCTCGGAGCCGTCCTCGATGATGCTCATGCGTGCGGCGCGCGCGCCATCGCCCGGGAAACGGGCGCCGACCGCGCCGAGGAAGCGGCGGTTCACCTCGCAGACGATCTCGGCCAGGCGCGGCAACAGGACCTCGAACCACTTGAGCGGCCACTTCTCCAGCGCTTCGGGAAGCAGCGTATGGTTCGTGTAGGCAAGCGAGCGCCGGGTGAGGTCCCAGGCCGTGTCCCAGTCGAGGCCCGCATCGTCGAGCAGGATGCGCATGAGCTCGGGCACCGCCATCGCGGGATGCGTATCGTTCATCTGGACCGCGACCTTGAGCGGAAGGGCGCGCCAGTCGCTGTTCGCCCGGCGAAAGCGCCGCACCAGATCGCCGAGGGAGCAGGCGACGAGAAAGTACTCCTGCACGAAGCGCAGCTCCTGGCCCATGCTCGTCGAGTCGTCGGGATAGAGCACGCGCGTGACGGACTCCGAGGCGAGCGTTTCGGCGAGCGCGCCGACAAAGTCGCCGCGGCTGAACTGCTGGAAATCGAACGCGTCGGGCGTCGCTGCGGCCCACAGACGCAGCGTGTTGATGGTCCTGCCGCCGTAGCCGATCACCGGACGATCGTAGGGAATGCCGAGCAGCACCGCTGGGCGGCCGGCGATGGGATGGAGGCGGCCCGCGCGCAGCTCGACGGAGCAGTCGAGCTTCACTTCCACGGTCTCCGACAGCCGCGGCACTTCCCAGGGATCGGGGTGGCGCAGCCAGTTGTCGGGCTGCTCGTGCTGCCAGCCGTCCCGCAGGGTCTGCCGGAAGATGCCGTATTCGTAGCGCAGCCCGTAGCCCATGGCGGGCAGCTCGAGCGTCGCCATCGAATCGAGGAAGCACGCCGCGAGCCGCCCGAGCCCGCCGTTGCCCAGGCCCGCGTCGGGCTCGGCCTCGACCAGCGCCGGATCGGGATGGCGGCTCTTCATTGCCTCGAGAGCCGCTTCGGCGAGCCCGGCGTTGATGACGTTGTTGACGAGCGAACGGCCGAGCAGATATTCGATCGACAGGTAGTACGCGCGCTTGGGGTTTTCGCGCTGGTAGGTCTTCTCGGTCAGCAGCCAGCGCTGCGAGATCACGTCGCGGACCGAGCGCGCGATCGCCTCGAACTGCTCGCGCGCCGTCGCGGCCGCGGGATCGATCACGTTATCGAACAGCAGGTGCCGTTCGTACAGCGCGGCATCGGTCCCCGAAAGCTGCACCGGACCGCACCCGTATCGCGCGAGCAGCGTGCTCCGGATGTCGTTCATCGGTCTTCGAGCGCGCCGCTCACCGCCCACGCGGCCAGCACCACCACCGAGCGAGGCTGGGCCACATAGGTGTCGGCGCAGACAAGCGGCGCGTCGGGAGCGGAGCAGATGTCATGGGGCGACTCGAGATACGTATCGATGACGCGTCGCCAGCCCTGATGCACGCCCGCGGCGGGCGGCAGCTCGAAGCCGAGCGCCTCCCAGTACGCGTTGACGATGACGTGGATGAGCACTCTGCCGCCGAGCGTCCGCGCCGTCAGCGCGAGGCTGTGGGACTCGTCGCGCCAGTCCGGGCTGTAGAGCCTGATCCCGTGCCAGTCGATCCGCGCCTCCTTGAGCAGCTCGTTCAGCGTGCGGTTCTTCTCCGGCCATGTGTAATCCGAGCGCCGCGACCGCAGCTCGAGCATCAGGCGCATGAAGCGGCGCACGTCGGCGTGCCTCGCGAGGCCGCTCCAGTCGAACCAGCTCGATTCGTTGTCCTGGCAGTAGGCATTGTTGTTGCCGCGCTGCGAGCGCCGGACTTCGTCGCCCATGAGAAGCAGCGGCGTGCCGACGGCGAGCAGCGTGAGCGTGATGAAGTTCTTCACCTGGTGGTTGCGCAGGCGCTCGACCGCAATGTCGTCGCTCGGTCCTTCCACGCCGCAGTTCCAGCTCAGATTGAAGTCGTTCCCGTCGCGGTTGCCTTCGCCGTTCGCCTCGTTGTGCTTGCGATCGTACGACACGAGATCGTTCAGCGTGAAGCCGTCGTGGCAGGTTACGAAGTTGATGCTCTGCTCCGGCTCGCGCTCCTCATGGCTGTAGAGGTCCGGGCTGCCGAGCAGGCGCCGCGCAAGGCGCCTCGCGGTCGCGGGGTCGCCCTTCATGAAGCTGCGCACGTCGTCCCGGAAGCGGCCGTTCCACTCTTTCCAGCTGTCGCCGACGAACGAGCCGAGCTGATAGAGGCCGGCCGCGTCCCAGGCCTCGGCGATCAGCTTCGTGCCGGCGAGCACCGGATCGGATTCGATATCCCACAGCACGGGCGGGTTCTCGAGCGGCCGGCCTTTCTCGTCGCGCGAGAGGATCGAGGCGAGGTCGAAGCGAAAGCCGTCCACGTGCATGCATTCGACCCAGTAGCGCAGGCTGTCGACGATGAGCCGGCGCACGATCGGCTGATTCCCGTTGAGCGTGTTGCCGGTGCCGCTGTAATCGGCGTAGCGCGACGGGTCGTCCTGCAGGATGTAGTACGCCGCGTTCTCGAGCCCCCGGTAGCACAGCGTCGGGCCCAGGTGATCGCCCTCGGCCGTATGGTTGAACGCCACGTCGAGGATGACCTCGATCCCGGCGCGATGCAGCGCCTTCACCATGTCGCGGAACTCGTCGAGCGGGCCGAAGGGTCCCGGGCGCGAGCTGTAGGCCGCGTGGGGCGCGAAAAAGGAGAGCGACGAGTAGCCCCAGTAGTTCGCGAGCCCCGGCGGCGCATCCTGCGCGTCGAACTGGAACACGGGCAGGAACTCCACCGCGGTGATGCCCAGGTCCTGAAGATAGGGGATCTTGTCGATCAGCCCCCGGTAAGTCCCGCGCGTCTGCGCGGGCAGCCCGGAGCTCGGGTGGCGCGTGAAGCCGCCCACGTGCAGCTCGTAGATGACGGTGTGAAAAAACGGACGCTGCAGCGGGACGTCGCCTTCCCAGTCGTACGCTTGCGGGTCGGCAACGACGCTCTTGATCGCAATGGCGCAGTCGTCTCCCGGCCCCGAGGCCGCGCGCCGGCTGTAGCCCTGCGGCACCGCCATGGCCTTGCCGTAGGGATCGAACAGCACCTTCGCCGCGTCGAAGCGCAGGCCCCGCTTGGGATCGAGGGGCCCGTGCGCGCGGTAGCCGTAGATCTG
>DATADT010000500.1:0-4818 GCA_036258355.1 Burkholderiales bacterium | reverse complement strand
GTTGCCGACGATGGCAACGAGGGCGCCCTGCGGCGCAACCAGCTCGGCCATGGCGTCCCAGTAGGCGTCGAGCTCGCCGCTGAAATTGGCGATGTAATCGACGTCCTTGTGACCGAGATCGGCGATCTGGGGCGGAAGCGGCTTGCGATGGTCGATGACGTGGTCCGCGCCCAGTTCCTTCACCCACGCTATCGACTCCGGGCGCGATGCGGTGGCGATCACACGCAGGCCGGCGATCTTCGCGAGCTGTATGCCGATCGAGCCGACGCCGCCAGCGCCGCTGATGATGAGGATGCGCTTGCCTGACTGCACCTTCATGCGGTCGAAGAACGCTTCCCACGCCGTGATGGACGTGAGCGGCATCGCCGCCGCCTGCGCGAAGTCGAGCGTTTTCGGCTTGCGCCCTACGATGCGCTCATCGACGAAGTGGAATTCGCTGTTGCAGCCCGGGCGGGTCACATCGCCGGCGTAATACACTGCGTCGCCCGGCTTGAAGAGGGTTACGTCTTTGCCGACCGCTTCGACGGTTCCGGCCGCGTCCCAGCCGAGAATGCGCGATGTCGTGGCCTGCTTGCGCTGCTTGTAATCGACGGGATTGACCGAGACCGCCTCCACCTTCACCAGCAGGTCGCGGCCGGCGGGCGAAGGCTTGGGCAACTCGATGTCGGCGAAAGTGTGGTCGACGGCTTTCATAGGTGGCGGACGAGGTCCATGGGATGAGCGATGACGGTTTCGGCTTCCCACGCGCCCGGCCCGCCGCTCTCGGGGTGGTGGTAGCCCCAATCGACCGCGATCGGCCGCATGCCGGCGGCGCGCGCGGCCTTCATGTCGCGCAGATCGTCGCCCAGGAAGCAGCAGCTCGCCGCCGGCAGGTTAAGCTGCCCGGCGGCGTGCAGAAGCGGAGCAGGGTGAGGCTTGAGGTGCGGGGTGGTGTCGCCGCACGCGACGCAGTCGGGCTTGAGCTCGAGGTGCGCAAGGATGCGCTCGGTGAAGCGGGTTGCCTTGTTCGTCACTACGCCCCAGCGAATGTCGCGCGCACCGAGCTCGCGCAGAAGCTCGGCGATGCCGGGGAAGAGCCTGGTCTGGCCGCAGCAGGTTTCCGCGTAGAGATCGAGGAATTCCTGGCGCATCGCCTTGTACTCGGCGTCGGCGGGCTTGATGCCGAACGCCGCCTGTAGCAGCCCGCGCGCGCCGGCCGAGGCGAACGGCCGCAAGCGCTCGAGCGGCACCGGCTCGTGTCCCTGCTCGCTGCGCATCCGGTTGACCGCGGCGGCGAGGTCGGGCGCCGTGTCGGCGAGCGTGCCGTCGAAATCGAACAGCACCGCGCGGCTAGGCATCGCGCGTGCAGCAGACGAGGTAGTTCACGTCGCAGTCGCTCCCGAGGCGGTAGCGGCGCGTGACGGGGTTGTAGGTCATGCCGGTCATGTCCTCGATGCGCAGCCCCGCCGCGCGGCTCCAGCGCAGCAGCTCGGAGGGCTTGATGAACCGCATGTAGTCGTGCGTGCCCTTCGGTAGCAGCCCGAGCACGTACTCGGCGCCCACCACGGCGAAGAGATAAGCCTTCGGGTTGCGGTTGATGGTGGAGAAGAACACCCGCCCGCCGGGGCGGACGAGCCGAGCGCACGCGGCGACCATGCTCGCCGGCTGCGGCACGTGCTCCAGCAGCTCCATGCAGGTCACGACATCGAATTCGCCGGCGTAGTCTTCCACCGCAGACTTTTCGTAGCGGATGTCCAGCCTGCTTTCATGCAGGTGCAGCTCGGCGACGCGCAGGGCTTTTTCGGAGAGGTCGATGCCGGTCACGCGCGCGCCGCGCTGCGCCATCGCCTCTGCGAGGATGCCGCCGCCGCAGCCGACGTCGAGCACCGTGGCGCCGGTGAGCTCGGCGTGGCCCACGATCCATTCCAGGCGCAGCGGATTGATGTCGTGCAGCGGGCGGAACTCGCCCTCGGGATCCCACCAGCGGTGGGCGAGCAAGCTGAATTTCTCGACTTCGGCCGGGTCGACGTTCACGGAGCTATTTAAACAAAAAACCCCGCCGGAGCGGGGTTTGATGTTGAAGCGACGGGTTCTAGTTCTTCCGCGTGCCGATCACCTCGATCTCGACGCGGCGGTTCTTGGCGCGGCCCTCGCGCGTCTTGTTATCGGCGACCGGCTGCTTCTCGCCCTTGCCCTCGGTATAGATGCGGTTGCCCTCGATGCCCTTGGACACGAGGTAGGCCTTCACCGATTCGGCACGGCGCACCGAAAGGCGCTGGTTGTACTCGTCGGTGCCGATCCAGTCGGCGTGCCCTATGGCGATTACCACCTCGAGGTTGATGCCGCGCACCTTGTTCGAGATGTCGTCGAGCTTGGACTTGCCTTCCGGCTTGATCACCGACTTGTCGAAGTCGAAAAGAACGTCGGCCGCGAAGGTAATCTTCTCCGCAACCGGTTTCGGCTTCTCGGGCTCAGGCTTCGGCTTCTCCGGTGGCGGGGGCGGCGCCGGCTTCGGCTCAGGCGGAGGCGCGGGCTTCGGCGCCGGCGGCGGCGGCGCCGGCTGGGGCGCGGGCTTCTCCGGTTCGGTTGCGCATCCAGCGGCGAATGCGAGCGCGATGACAACTAGCCAGACCTTCTTGGTCATTTTTCCTCCGCTGAGCGAAACTTATTCGCAATCAAGAGCCTGGGGGACTCTCGAAGGCATTCTGCCAGATCTGCCACCGGGTGTCCAAGCCGGAGGCGGGATGCTCCAGAGCGCCGTCGCGGACGAGCAGCTTCCCGTCCACCCAGACATGCGTCACGTGCTCGCGGCCCGCCGCGTACACGAGCTGCGAAACGGCGTCGTAGCAGGGCGAGAGCTCGGGACCGCGCAGCGCCAGCGCTGCAAGGTCGGCGCGCTTGCCCGGCTCGATCGAGCCGGTGCGCGCGCCGAGGCCGAGCGCGCGCGCGCCGCCGAGAGTCGCGGCATGCAGCGCGGCATGCGCGGGCAGGGCCTGCGCATCCCGCGCCACCGCCTTAGCGAGGAGTGCCGCCGTGCGCATCTCGGTGAGTACATCGAGCCGGTTGTTGCTAGCGGCGCCGTCGGTTCCGAGCGCGACATTGACGCCTTTCTTCAGCATCGCATGAACGGGCGCGAAACCGCTGGCCAGCTTGAGATTCGACGAAGGGCAATGCACGACCGAGCAGCCGTGGCGGGCAAGGATCTCGATCTCGTCGGGAAGCAGGTGGACGCCATGAACCGCGATCAGCCCGGGCCCGAGCAGCCCGAGGCGGCCCAGCCGCTCGAGCGGCCGCACGCCATGGTCGGCAAGCGAGCGCTCGATTTCGCTTTCTGTCTCGTGCAGGTGCAAATGCACGGGAATGTCGAGCTCCGCGGCGAGCGTCGCGACATGGCGCAAAGCGTCGTCGGACACGGTGTAGGGCGCATGCGGCGCAAAGCAGAACGACGCCAGGGGCTGCTCGCGGCTAGCGTCGCGCAGCGCGAGCCCCTTGCGCAGGTAGTCGTCCGGGTCCGATGCGTAGGGCGTCGCGAAGTCCACCACGATCAGGCCGACAGCCACGCGCATTTGCGCCTCGAGCGCGGCTTCGAGCGCCGCCTCGGGAAAGAAATACATATCGTTGAAGCAGGTGACGCCGCCGCGAAGCATCTCGGCGCACGCGAGCGCTGTGCCGTCGCGCACCAGGCGCGCTGAAAGATGGCGGCGCTCAACCGGCCACATTCGCTCCGAGAGCCAGCGTTCGAGCGGGAGGTCGTCGCCGAGCCCCCTCATCAACGCCATGGCTGCGTGCGTGTGCGCGTTGACGAGGCCCGGAATAAGGACGTGGTCGGGAAGCGAGACTTGCTCGTAGTCGGTGAACCGCTCCGCAGCTTCCGGTGCAGGCAGGACTTGCTCAATCACGCCGTCGCGCACCGCGACGGCGTGATCTTCGAGGACCGCGCCCGCCGGCTCGACCGGGACGACCCAGCGGGCGCTGAGGAGCTTTCCTTCTATCTCGGCGTGCCCTGGACCTCGACGACGACCCGGCGGTTGGGGCTAAGGCACTCGATCAGCTCCTTCCGGTTCTTCTGGTCGGGACACGATTTCACCGGAAGCGTCTTGCCGAACCCGAGCGTCTCGACCTTCGACGCGTCGACGCCTTTCGACACGAGATAGGCGCGCACCGCGTCGGCGCGCTGCTCGGAAAGCTTCTGGTTGTACTGCGCGGAACCGAGCCGGTCGGCGTGGCCGTTGACGATGACGAATTTCACGTCCTTCATGTCGCGCAGCTTGGCGACCACTTCGCTGTCGAGCTTGGCGCGCGCTTCAGGCGTGAGCACCGCCTTGTTGAACTCGAAGAGCTCCGTCGACGCGAGGTTTAGCACGGCGGGCTTCTTGGGCGGCTCGGGTTCCGGCTCGGGCTTCGCCACGGGCGCGGGCGGAGGCGGCGGAGGCGGAGCGGGCTGGACTACCGGCGCGGGTGGCGGGGGAGGCGGCGCGGCGGCGGGCTTGGGCGCGGGCTTCTCCGGTTCGGTCGCGCAACCGCCTATGAACGCCAGCGCGGCGGCGATGAAAAGGAGCTGGAGCGGCTTCTGAGCTTTCATCTTCCTCCCCTTTTTGTCCTCGAAACGTGGGCCGATTTAAGCACAGGGAAAGCGCTCCGGACAAGCTGTTTTTGGAGAGAAAACCGATGCTTGCATGATAAAATTCGGGCCCTTCCCGATGGAGCAATTCGCCAAAGAAACGCTGCCCATCTCGCTCGAAGAGGAGATGCGGCGCTCCTACCTCGATTACGCCATGAGCGTGATCGTCGGGCGGGCTCTCCCGGACGTGCGCGACGGCCTCAAACCGGTCCACCGGC
>DATADT010000499.1:0-8389 GCA_036258355.1 Burkholderiales bacterium | reverse complement strand
CGCTACGCCTACGGCAACCAGCCGCAGATCGCACAATGGAACCTGGCGCGCTTCGCTGAGGCGCTTCTGCCGCTCGTCGGGGACAAGGCGCCGCTCGAAGAAGGGCTCGCGCTCTACGCCGAGACCTTCAGCGAGGCGTGGCGGCGGGCGGTCGCGCAGAAGCTGGGGCTGGCGGCGGTCGACCAGCCGGGCGATGACGAGCTGCTGTCGGACCTTTTCGGTCTGCTCTACCAGGTCGAGACCGACTTCACCCTCTTCTTTCGCAACCTCGCCCGCGTGCCGCTCGACAGCGCCGACGGCGAGGTCCTCGAGGAGGCGTTCTATTCCGAGCCGCCGGCGGAGCACCGCCAGGCGCTGGCGAGCTGGCTGCGACGCTATGCCGAGCGCTCGCGCGATGCGGCGCGGGACCGCGTCGAGCGCATGAACCGGGTCAACCCTAAGTACGTGTTCCGCAACTACCTTGCCCAACTCGCGATCGATGCGCTCGAGCAGGGCGACGCATCGGTCATGGAGCGGCTGCTCGCGGTGCTCGAGCGGCCCTACGACGAGCAGCCTGCGCACGAGGACCTCGCCGCGCGCCGTCCGGAGTGGGCGCGGCACCGGGCGGGCTGCTCCGCCCTCTCCTGCAGCAGCTAGTCCAGGTTTTTCTCGAGAAGGCGAAGCGCCGCCGCTGCGAAGGTTTGCATGTTGCCGAAGCGGTCGCGGCTGCCGGTGCTCAGCTTGATGGATTCTTCCCGGGGACCCGAGATTGCGATCCAGGCATGTCCTGCAGGATCGCCGTATCTGTTGCCCGAGGGACCCGCGGCGCCGGTCTCGCCCAGGCCCCAGGTCGCCTGGAAGCGATTGCGGGCCAGGCGCGCTCGGATGACGGCGTTTTCGCAGGTGGCCGAGCGGTAGCCGCCGAGAAGCGCGTCATCGAAGTCGCGCAGCGCCTCCCATGCCTGCCGCGTGTATACAACTATCCCGCCAATGCAATACGCCGAGGCGCCCGGCACGGCGAGCAACGCTGCGGTGATAAGCCCGCCGGCCGAGGATTCCGCCACAGCAACTGTTTCTTTTCGCGCCTTAAGGCGCAGTGCAATGCGCCCGGCGTGAGCGACAAGCTCGTCCATTCCGTTATTGTGTATCCGGAGGAGCAGTAGTTAACACCCGGCGCGCAGGGGCCGGGCGTAGGCTCGTCGCAGGGGATGAGGGTCAACACCACACTGGTAATCAACCCGAAGGGCGGCTCAGGCAAGACCACCGTCGCGATTAATCTCGCCAGCTATTTCGCCGCTAGCGGCGTGGCGACCGCCGTCATGGACTACGACCCGCAGGGTTCGACCATGAACTGGCTGCGAATCCGCCCGGCCCATGCCCGCCCCATCCATGGAGCCAACGCCGCGCCGCAGAAGACCGGCATGCGCTCCATCGGGATGCACGTGCCCGCCAATACGCAGCAGCTCATCATCGATGCGCCCGCCGGCGCTTCGGGCCTCGTGCTCCAGGACATGCTGTCGCGGGCGCACTGCATCCTGATCCCGGTCGCGCCATCGGCGATCGACATCCACGCCACGGCCAATTTCATCCGCGATCTGCTCCTCACCGGGAAGATCCGCGCGAACAATATCCGGATCGGCGTGGTCGCCAACCGGGTGCGCAAGGCGAACCCGGTGTACGAGCCGCTCGAGCGCTTCCTGAAGTCGCTCAACCTGCCGTTGATTGCGCGCCTGAGCGACTCGGAAGGGTTCCTGGCCGCGGCGGAGAGCGGTCTCGGGATCTTCGAAATGGACCTCGCGGTCTCGGCCGCCGAGCGTGGTCAATTCCAGCCGATCGCCGAATGGGTCGATCGGCAGCCTGCCGCGGCAGCGCGCCCCGCTTCCTTCGCCTCCGCCATCAGGCGCTCCGGCCTACGCCTGGTCTCGAGCAGCGTCTCCTCACAGCCAGGGTACCGCTAGTCCCCGGCGGCCGGCGATCTTCGCCAGGTCGGCGAGCGTATCTTCGGGCAGCAGCAGCCCCTGGCTGCGATTCAGAGCGTCGTTGCGAGCCTCGATCTCGCCCGGATAGAAGACCTCGTCGAACCCCTCCGCGCGCGGCACGGCCTTGAGTTCGTCGATGAAGAGCTCCATGCGCGCATTGAACTCGCCGAGCGGCTGGAAAGCCTCGATCTTCATGGCGACAACGAAGTGCCCGGCCCCGCTCACCTTTTCGGTCTCGTACGGCCCGCGCACGGCTGACAAGAAAGCGCTCCCGGACAGCACCCCGGCCAGCATGTCCATGGCGAGCGCGATCGCGTACCCCTTGTGCGCCGCCATGGGCAGGATGATCCCGTCGATCGCGGCTTGCGGGTCGGTAGTCGGGCGTCCCTCGGCGTCGATCGCCCAGCCCTCGGGAATTCGCTCACGGCGCTGGCGCGCGAGGTAAATCTTGCCGCGCGCCACCCCTGTGTTCGCCATGTCCATCATGAACGGTGGATGGCGGCCCGCGGGCGCCGCCACCGACCAGGGGTTCGTGCCGATGATCTTCTTCCTTCCGCCCCACGGCGCCATCGCCGGACCGCCATTGGTGGTGAGCAGCATGACGCACCCGGCTTCGGTCCCCATGCGCGTGTAGTACATGCAGGTGCCGAAATGGTTGGAGTTGCGCACGGTCACGGCCGCAATGCCATGCCGCCGCGCGCGTTCGATGGCCTCGCGGGCCGCATGCGCTGTGAGCACTTGGCCGACGCCCGCGTCGCCATCGATCACGGCGACCGCCCCGGCATCCATGACCAGCCGCGGAGAGCTGCGCGCTTTCATGACCCCGGACTCGAGGCGCGCGAGATACCAGCCGGTGCGCAGCACGCCGTGCGACTGGTGTCCCCAGAGATCCGCCTGCACGAGCGAATCGGCCATCAGCCGGGCATCCGCGGGCGGGACGCCGGCCGAGCCGTACACGGCGGCAACGAAATCGACGAGCGCTTGCGCGTTGACGCGCGAAGACATCTTGCCTACCTTTCCTTCCCCATGGTCAGTCGACGGCAGTTCATCGTAACCGGCCTTGCCGCGGCGGCCGGAACCTCACTCGCCTAGGAAACATACCCCGCACGTCCCATCCGAGTCATCGTGCCGCATGCCGCGGGCGGGGGCGTTGACATCTTGGCGCGCAATCTGGGCGAGCACATCCGCCCGCTCCTCGGCATTCCGATGGAGGGATGATTTGCTTTTCGCAGATCGACGTAGCATGATGTTCGAAAGAAGAATGACAACAACGCTGGTCATCAATCCGAAAGGTGGTTCGGGCAAGACCACCATCGCTGTCAACCTGGCTGCGTGCTTCGCCGTCGAAGGTATTCCCACCACGCTGATGGACTACGACCCGCAGCGCTCGAGCCTCGCCTGGCTCGCCTCGCGGGCGCCGCACGCGCCGCGCATTCACGCCGCGAATGCCGCGCCCGCGAGGTTCGGCCAGCTGCGCAGCTTCGAGATGTACGTGCCGCCCGCGACGCGTCATCTCGTCATCGATTCGCCGGCGGGCGCCTCCGGAGTGCTGGTGCACGAAATGGTGGAGCGCTCGGACTGCGTCCTCGTCCCGGTCGTGCCCTCGATCATCGACATCCGCGCCGCGGAGAACTTCATCAACGCACTGCTCGCGATTTCCAGGGTGCGCGGGGGCGGCACGCGCGTCGGCGTCGTGGCGAACAAGGTGCGGGCCTCCATGCCGGCTTACCAGCCGTTTCTCCGATTCCTCGAATCGCTGCAAGTCAGCCTGGTCGCACGCCTCCTCGACTCCGACATGTACCTGCGCGCCGCCGAGAGCGGCAGCGCCATCTTCGAGATGGATCCCGGCCAGACCGTTGCAGAGCGCCGGCAGCTCACGCCGATCCTCGATTGGGTGCGCGGCGAAACCACGCGCATCGGCGAGGACGGGCTTCACGAGGTACGGCAGATGCGCCGCGTCAGTCTCTAGCAGTCCCCTTGCCGCCGCGCTGGTCAGTTTGCGCGAGCCAGTCGAGCAAGGCCGCGTTGAATTCACTTGGCCGCTGCACCATGATCCAGTGCCCGGTCGGGAAAGCGATCACCCGGTTGCCGGGCTTTGCCGCCACCCGCTCGGCCCAGGCGCGCGAATGGAACATGATCGGCTTGCGCTCGCCGTACATGAAAAGCATCGGCATCTGCGGCTTGAATACGGTGACGCCGCCGATTCCGCCCGCCACGCCGAACCAGCGCATCGCGTAGGGATAGCCCATCTGCGCGTGCACATCGCGCGGTTCGACCGAGGGGCACGGCATCGCGCGCGCCATGGCCCGCGCCATTGCGTCGCCGACGCGCCCGCCGATTTGCCAGGCAGCCGCGAGCCAGACCTGGTAGGCCAGCACGATCGCCATGCCTTTCACGCCGAGCTCCGCGCGGTGCTGACGCGAGCCGCCATCCCCGATGTCGACGCCGACGATGCGCTCCACGAGCTGCCGATGACGCATGGCGAACTGGTAGCCGAAGAAGCAGCCCCAATCGTGCAGGAGAAGCGTGACCTGCTCACCGGGACAGGCGCGCTCGACGATGCCGCGCAGCGTTTCGAGCAGCTCGTCGAGCGGATAGGCGCGCTTCGGCCCGGAGTCGAATCCCGGAAGCGTGAAGCGCACGCAGCGATAGCGCGCCTTGAGTGCTTCCACCTGCCGGTCCCACAGCCGGTGGGTATCCGGCCAGCCGTGGATCATGACAATCGCCTTCGGGCCGCGGCCCTCGACAATCGCCTCCATCGCCGACGTCGCCTATTCGGGGTCGATCTTCGCTTCCTTCACCATTTGTGCCCAGCGCTCGATCTCGCGCGCCGAGAACGCGGCGAGCTCGGCCGGGGAGCTGGTACTGATCTCGAATCCCTGTCCCGCCAGGCCGCGCCTAAACTCCTCGCGCTCGGCCCCCGCGCGCGCCGCCTGGTAGAGCGTCTGGATGATCCCCGGGTCGGTCCCCTTGGGGACGTACAGGCCGAAGAACACGATGAGCTC
The DNA here is from genome assembly GCA_036258355.1 of Burkholderiales bacterium. Classification (GTDB taxonomy): domain Bacteria; phylum Pseudomonadota; class Gammaproteobacteria; order Burkholderiales; family SG8-39; genus SCGC-AG-212-J23. The sequence goes on along the minus strand of DATADT010000499.1, from coordinate 3,426 downwards.
GAAGCCGGGGAGCGTGTCGGCGAGCGGCGGCACGCCAGGCAGGACCGGCGACTCTTTCAGCGACGTGACCGCGAGCGGGCGCACGGCCCCGCCGCGGATCTGGCCGAGGACGGCCGAAACATCCACTGCCATCATCGGCACGCGCCCCGCGACGACGTCGGTGAGCGCCTGCGGCGGGCTCTTGTAGGAAACGTTGGTCATGCCGAGGCCGAGCCGGTCGGAAAGGATGCGGCTCGGGATGATGTTGCCCGCAGTACCGGAAGCGTAAAACAGCTTGCCGGGGTTCTGCTTCGCATAGGCGACGAACTCGGCCATGTTCCTCGCCGGGATGCTGGGATGCACAACCACCACCTGCGGGATTGTGCCCAAGCCGATAACGGCGTCGAAATCGGTGCGCGGGTTGTAGTTCAGCAGCTTGAAGAGCGCCGGGTTTGCCGCGATTACTGTGGTGGCGCCGGCGAGCACCGTGTAGCCGTCGGCCGGGGACTTGGCCACGTGCTCCGCGGCAATCTTGCCCACCGCGCCGACCCGGTTATCGAGCACCACCGGCTGCTTCAGGCTCGCCGCCATCACGTCGGCGAGCGGCCGGACCAGGTTGTCGGTGGCGGTACCGGGCGCGAACGGCACCACGATGCGGACTGGCCTGGTGGGATAAGTCTGCGCCAGCGCGGGCAGCGCCAGCGCGAGCGCAGCGCACAATAGCAGCGCCTTGCGGGTCAACATGAGCTCCCCTCCTCTTTGGGCTTGATAGGCGCCAGCGTAGCAGCAAAAATGCCCTTTCTTGCCCGCAATTCAGGAGGGACCAATGAGCCGCCTACCCACCGTACGCGAATTCATGGACCGCCACGTGCAGACGATCTCGCCGGATGCCGACATCATGGAAGCGGTTGACTTCCTGCTGGAAAAACGCGTCACGGGTGCGCTCGTGGCGAATAGCAAAGGCCAGCTGGTCGGAATCCTGACGGAGTTCGACTGCCTTCGGCTCCTTACGCACGGGAACGAGCGCGCCGAAGCGCCCAGCGGCAAGGTCAAGGACTTCATGAGTTCCGATGTCCAGACCATCCCGCCCACGATGGACATCTACTACTGCGCGGGCCTCTTCATGAATGTCTCGTTCCGGCGCTTTCCGGTGGTCGAGAATGGCCGGATCGTCGGCGCGATCACCCAGTTCGATCTGTTGCGGGCTGTGCGCCGCTCTTTCGCCCCGGAAGCGCTCTAGCGCCTCCAGTACTTTCTGCCGGTTGTAGTGCGATAGGGCCCCGCCCTCATCGCGGAACGCGGCGATGTACGGCAAGCCTTCGACAGAGGACGGTGGCGTGCCGGATGGATTACCAGAGCGCGTGCGCCACAAGGAGGCTCCGGGCATGATTGCAGCCGGGAAACTTCTCGAAATGTGAGGATCGCGCAGAAGGCAGTGTTTCACTTGCGCCATCCATGGATCCTTCCTCCTTGTGGTAATGTGCAAACGCCCCATGACAGCGTGCAATGGTGATGGGCCGTGCGCAGGTATGACGAACGCACGACGCAGATCATGACCAGGATCGGGGACCGGTTCGTGGTGGAGTTGCGGTTGCATGCAACCGCAGGCTACGCTTGGGAGCTGACCAAGCCGCCAAGCACCGCGCGGCTCGACGACGCCCGCCTACGTCCGGCAGGCGCGGCGCTTGGGAGCCTCGCCGTCCAGGAGTTCGAGTTCGTTGGAACCGGCCCGGGGGAGGACACGCTCGTGCTGTCCTGCAAGCGCCCTTGGGAGACGACGGTGATCAAACAGCTGCAGATGAAGGTGGTGACCGAACCGTGAGCGCCGGGCGCGAGATTGTCGCAACCGCCAGATAGGGAGAGCACGATATGCCAGGCTTCGGACGACGCTTCGCACCGGACAATCGGGACCGCAACTTCCTCATGCGGCGCATGCTGGCCGATGTTCGCACCCTGACCCTGCCCGCGCGCAAGACCTGGGGCATCCACAGGACTGCACTCGACCAGGGACAGACCGGCACCTGTGTCGGTCACGCTTGGCGCAACTTCCTGCGGTGCGCCCCCATCCGCACCGAGCGCGGCGGCCCTTCACCGTTCGATATCTATCGATCGGCTGTAAGCAAGGATGTATGGCCTGACAACAATGACGAGGCCGAGCTCCCAGACGGCGATCCAGGGCTGGACTTCGGCACGTCGGTGCGAGCGGGCGCCGAAGCGGTCACCGCGTTCGGCCGCTTGAAGTCATACGTCTGGGCATTCGAGCTGCAGCCTGCGATCGAATGGGTGCTCACCCAAGGGCCGGTGGTGCTGGGCACGAACTGGTACTCCAGCTTCTCCCGCCCGGACACGGAGGGTATTGTGCGCATTCAGCCGAACGCCTCGGTCATCGGCGGCCATGCTTATCTGCTGCGCGGCGTGGATACCCGGCGGGCGCTCGGACGATGCTCGAATTCCTGGGGCGACGAGTGGGGCTTATCCGGGGAGTTCATGCTTCCGTTCCGTGACCTGGAGCGCCTTATCCACGAGGACGGCGAAGTCTCCGCAGCGGTCGAGAAGCGTCTCGCGGCCCGACCTGTCCTGCCCAAGCCCGCCAAGGCGTTTGTTCCACGCGCACGAAAAACCCGTAAGAAAGCCGGGACGCGCCGCAGGTGAAGACTGGGCAGGATTCCTCCGCACGGTAACGCCGCCGCGCGCCGCACTTTAGCGCGGCGCATTAGCCGCCGAGACGACGGATGGCCGCTTCGGCGTGCTCGAGATTCCTGGCGACCCTGCCGCCGCTCGGTTTCCTGTCGGCGAACCCTGTTACCAGCCTGCGATACGAAGCCAGCGCGCCGGCGCGATCGCCGCCGTACTCCTCCACCTGGGCGCGAACGAAGAGGTAATCCAATAGCCCCGGTCCTCCCCGGTCGGACGCGAGCTCGTCTTCCGGAAACAACCAGCGAAAGGTCGCGAGGTGCTCCGCCGGCGTCAGCGCGTCGAGAAGCGGTGCCTGCTCGTTGCCAGTGACGAAGCCGAAATAGTAGATGGCCCACACCTTGCCCTTGAACGCGCCCGGCCCCCAGCCTTTCGGCTTCGCCTCGTTGCCGGTCCGCATTGCGTTCACCACCCCGATGACTTCCTTTTGCCGTTCTAGGTCCTCGATCCAGACGTTGGTGTAGGTCTGCAGCAGCGCGGACACCTGCACGATCCGCACGTACTCGCGCTCGCGCTCGCTTTCGAGAGCGGTCGAGAAATGCCGCTTCGCCTCGGCGAGCGCCTCGGGCGAGCGGCGCTGCCGCAGCAGCTCGAAGCCCCACATTGCGTGCGCGTAGACGTTCGCCGGATCGGCCTCGAGCGCGGCGCGATAGTGGTCCAGCGGGTTCATGCCGCGCACCCCGGCCATCCCGCCGCGCAGGTATTCCGCCCATCCCATGTGGGCCCGCAGGTTCGCGAGGCGCTCGCCTTTCG
>DATADT010000498.1:0-4267 GCA_036258355.1 Burkholderiales bacterium | reverse complement strand
ACGAACTTGGCCGGGCGCACGTCGTCGAGCTGAATGATGTGGAAGCCGAAGCGCGTACGCACCGGCGTTTCCGTGTACTTGCCCTTCTCGAGCTTGACCATCGCGTCGGAGAACTGCTTGTCGTAGGTGGCGGGCACGTTCCAGTCGAGGTCGCCGCCGCGCTGGGCGCTGCCGGGGTCCTTGGAGTTCTTGGTCGCGAGCTCGTCGAACTTGCCGCCCTTCTTGAGCTGCGCGATGAGCGCCTTCGCCTCGTCCTCGGTCTCCACCAGGATGTGGCGCACCTTGTATTCCTTGTCGCCGTGCTGGGCCTTGGCCTTGTCGTATTCCTGCTGCACCTCGGTGTCGGTGATCGGGTGCTTGCGCACCCAGTCGCGCAGGTAGGCGCTGACAACGATCTCCTGGCGTGCCATGTCGAGCTGGGTCTGCACCTCGGCCTGCTTGGCGACGCCGGTCTTTTGCGCCTCCTGCATCAGCAGCTCGCGGTTCACGAGCTCGTCGCGCACCATGCTGCGCATCTGCTCGTTGTCGGCGGCGCCGCGGCTCGTCTGCTGCTGGATGAGATAGTCGGAACGCGACTGCGGCACCGGCACGCCGTTAACGGTGGCAATGGGCTTGCCTGGGGCGGGCTTCGCCGCCGCGGGCTTGGCCGCCGCCGGCTTTTCTCCCTTCTTCTCCGCCGGCTGGGCGAGCGCAAGGGCAGGAGCGAGCAGCGCTGCGGCGAGTAGTCGAATCTTCACGAGGATCCTTTCGTTTCTTCGGGAGCGCGCGCGGTGATTGCGAGCGCGTGGATGGGATTGTGCATCAGCTCGCCGAGCGCCTGGTACACCATGCGGTGGCGCGCGAGCGTCGTCTGCCCGGCGAAGCGCGGCGACACGATGCTCAAGCGCCAATGCGTGCCGCCGCCGGGGCGCGAGCCGGCATGGCCGGCGTGCTTGGCGCTTTCATCGACGAGCTCGAGGTCGAGGGGCTCGAGCGCCGCGAGGCGTTCACGGATTCTCGCCGCGACGCTCATCCTTCTCATCGATGAAGCGGGCGAGCACCAGCGCCTGGGCGAGCACGAAAACCAGCATCAGGCCCATGCCGCCGAACAGCTTGAAGTTGACCCAATGGTCGGTCGAGTAGTTGTAGGCCACGTACAGGTTGAGCGCGCCCATGAAGGCGAAAAACCCGATCCAGCTCCAGTTGAGCCGTGCCCAGACCGGATCGGGGAGCTGCACCTGCTCGGACAGCATGACGCGGATCAGGTTCCTGCGGAATGCCAGCGCGCCGGCAAGCACTGCGCCGAACAGCCAGTAGAGGACCGTCGGCTTCCACTTGATGAAGGTCTCGTTCTGGAGCAGCAACGTCGCGCCGCCGAAGAGCACGATAATGCCGAGGCTCGCCCATAGCATCGGCTCGACGCGCCGGCCGCGAAGCTTGAGCCACGCCACCTGGGCGAAGGTCGCCGCAATCGCCACCCCGGTCGCGACGTAGATATCGGTGATCTTGAACGCGATGAAGAACAGGATCACCGGGAAAAAATCGAACAGGAACTTCATCGGCCCCGAGTTTACCAGCGTGCGAGCGCCGAAACCGACGCGACGCGCACGCGCCCGACGAGATTGACGAGCGGCAGAAGCTCGGCCGCCGTTTCGCCCTCGATCAGCTTGACATGCGTGGCGTCGGCATGCGCCTGCCCGAACGTCGCGTCGACCGGCTGCCAGCCGCGCCCCGCGATCCATACCTCGTTCCACGTGTGGTAGAGGAAGCCGCCGTGCTCCTCGGAGTAGGCAATCCCGTTCACGACGCGCGCCGGCAGGCCGAGCGCGCGCGCGAACGCGGCGAAGAGATAGGAATGGCCCTGGCACTCGCCGCGCCGCGCGCGCAGCACGTCCGCGGCGCTGAACGCGTCGACGGCTTCCTTTGCGATGTTGACGTCCATCCACGCGACGAGGCGCGCGATGCGCTCCTCGTCGCTCGCCGCGCCGGAGGCGATCGCGCGCGCAAGCGAGGAGATCTCGGTGAGCACGCTCGGCACGGCGAGCGTCGGCTCGAGATAGCGTGCCGGATCGCCGCCGAGAAGCGGCGCCGAGCGGTCGATGCGGCATTCGAGCCGGTCGGCGGCGCGCCGGCAGGCGGGATCCGCCGCGTCGAAATTCTGCGGCATCCCGGCGAGCACGATTTCCATGCGAGACACCCGGCGCGGCTCGGCGATCGGCCCGGCGCGCAGGAGGCTGAACTCGACGAGCGCGTCGCGCTTGTTGAGGCTTGCCTCCACCAGGTAGCGACGCGCGCGCGCTTCGTCCTCCAGCGCCGAAATGAGCACCCCTTGCATGGCAAGCTCGAGCAGCGGCCGGCCGTCGGCGCCGATCCAGGTCGTCGTCTCGATGCCCAGCATCCGGGTCGCCACCTTGAACGCCGGGCCTTCGAAGAGCGCGCTCGTCTCATAGGCGAGCACCTCCTGCTCGGCCTCGGCGATCGCCTGTGTCTCGCCGTGGAACACGGAGTAGCGCGCGCTTTTGCCGATCTTCAGGCCGTCGGTCACCGGCAGGAACGCAAGCGCGCTCGAGGGATACAGCTTCTTCCCGAGCTTGAAGGTCTTTTTCTCCGTACCTCCGGCCGCATCCACGGTCAAGCGCACCTCCGCCGCGACCGCTTCGCCGTAAACCGCCATCCTGCTGCCGTCGATTTCGTGCTCGTAGCGGAACGCTTCGAGCGTCAGGTCGGGCCGCACGCGGTCCACGGCGTGCAGGCGGATGCGCTTGTCGATGCCGAGGAACTGCAGGCGCATCACCGCCTCCGATTCGATCTCCCAGCGGCCCGGCGCGCCGGCGGCGGGGCGCAATTGGCGGCGCGTAAAACCCACCTTCTCGCCGTTGAATACCACCCCGGTCCACACGTCGCGGTGCGCCCAGCGCTCGAGCGTGGCGGCCTCGGGCTCGGGCGGCGCGCCGGCTTCCTTGAAGTAAGTGGCACTGCTGCATCCGGATAGCAGCACCACGGCCATCAGGGCGAAAGCTTTTCTCACTTCCACCCGCCGACCGCCTTGCGCGCGGCCTCGTTACCGGGGCGCACCACGAGCCCGCTCGTCGACACGGTGACCGTGTACTCCGCGCCCTCGGCCATCGGCACGTACACCGCGCTGCCGTAGAGCGCGTCCGCAAGCGGCAGGTACTGATGATGTTTTCTGACTAGAGACCACAAGTCGAAGCCCGGGTCCTCCGCCAGCGAATGCACGGTGCGCGCCGCGCCGCGTTCCTGCGCGATGTCGGCGTAGCGCCCGGAGAGGCGCTCGAAGCGGTAGACCGTGTCGAAGCCGAGCAGGTTGCCGAGCGCGCGCCATTTCAGCACGCGCGCATCGATCTGCCATTCGTCGCCGCGCACCTGGAAGTGCCGCGGCGGCACCTTGCGCGTCTCGACCGTCAGCACGTACTGGCGCTCGCCGAGCTGGCGGATCGACACGCGCGCTGCTGCCTGCTCGTGCGTAAGGCGCGCGTAGGTGTAGAGGTTCATCGCGATCAAGGCAATCCCAGCGGCGATCGCGATGACAAGTCCTCCAGAAAGAAAAAACATCGTCCCGCGGGCGATCTGGAGCCGTCGCAAGCGCCGGAACGCTGCGACCTCCAGGGGCAGCGCGAGCAGCAGGGCGACGACCCCGATGCCCGCGATCAGCACGCGCGGGTCGAGGTGGGCGAGTGAGTCGATCATGGGACGAGAAGCCGCCGGCTGCGATGCCAGTCGATGATCGCCTCGCGCGGGAATTCGCGGAAACGCTTACCGCGCTTGGGTACTTCCACCCAGTTCGGCTTCGAGCCGAGGAAGATGTACTGGCGCTCGCGTGGGACCGGCAGGGGCGTATCGATCGCCGCCGCGAAGGGATAGACCCATTGAGGCCAGCGCTTGTCCCACACCCAGAGGGCGGACGCGCACTTGCCGCAAAAGTGCCGCTCGCCCCACGATGGCCTCGCCTTGTAGCTGCGAGTCCTGCCCTTCACCTTGAAGGTCTCGGCCTTGCCCATGATATTGATGGCGTAACCGCCGCCGCCCGCGGTCTTGCGGCAGATCGAGCAGTAGCACCAGAGATACGGGTAAGGCGTCTCCGATTCGACGGAGAAGCGCACCGCGCGGCAGTGGCAGGAGCCTTTGAGCAGCATGTTTCTAATATAGATGAGAGGAGATCGACACGTGGCACTTGTCAGGATTATCGAGTACGCGGAGGCGAGCGCCGAGGTAAGAGTTGTCTACGACGACATCATGAAGACGCGCGGCGTCGACTGGGTCAACAACT
>DATADT010000497.1:0-7581 GCA_036258355.1 Burkholderiales bacterium | reverse complement strand
TTCATTGCGAGCGTCTGCCCGCCGCGCAGCCAGCACCACAGGAAGTAGGCGGCAAAGACCGCGAGGACGAAAATCTGGAGCGCGTGGCGCAGCCAACCCGAAGTGGCCTCGCGGCCGCCGCTCGCGAAGAAGAAAAGCCACGCGGCGAAGAAAGCGACGGCGAAAAGCAGGACCGCCTCGTAGACCATGCTCGCCAAGCGGCGCGGCAAGCCCGGCGCAGCGCCGCTCAACGGCGTCGCTTCTCTCCCGGGGAGACCAGGCTCTCGCGCTCGTGCTGCGGCAGTTGCTGGTATTCGGCCCACTGCTCGCGCAGGTTGCCGCGCTTCTCGGGCGGCACCTTGACGATCTGCTTGTACGTCTCGCGCGCCTGGCGACGCTGCTCGGGCGAGAGCTTGGCCCAGGTCTGCATCCGCCGTTGCACGCGCTCCTGGGCCTGCGGCGTCATTTTCGGGTAGCGCTTGGCGACGCCGATCCACTTGCGGCGGCGCTCGGGCTCCAGGCTTTCCCAGTCGACTTTGAGCGGCGCGAGGATCTGCTGCTGTTCGGCGGTGAGCTCCGCCCAGGCCGGCCGCACCTGCGCTTTGGCCTTGTTCGCAGGCTTCGCTTTAGCGGCGGGCTTCGCTTTGGGGACGACGTCGACGGGCGGCTCGGCAAGCGCGGCGCCGCCCCAGAGCGCCACGACCAAGAGCCAGGCGCGCGTCATTGCTCCGCCGCGCGTTTCTTCAGCCAGTTCGGGAAGCCGCGATCGAGGTAGGCGTCGATCGGCAGGTCGTCGGTGAGCAGCTGCGCGTCGATCTCTTCCAGCTCCGCGGCGCGCTGGTTCTGCTCCCAAGCGTAGAGGGCGATGCCGCTCGCAACCACCATGGCGAGCGGCAGCAGCACGCGCAGCGCGAAGCCGCCCCAGCCGCCCAAGCGAACGAGCGCGCTGTCCGCCCAGGCAAAGGCCGGCGCCGGCTCCGGGCGCTGCCTCGCCAGCGCCAGCTCGCGCGCCCGCCTGAGGCGCTCCGCGACCTTCGGACTGACGTGGGTTCCCTGATTCAGGATTTGACGGATCCTGCGGCCGAATTGCATTTCGTTCATCATTTTCTCTCGAACGTGATCCCGCGAGCCGCGAGCGCCAACTGCAAAGCATGAGCGGCCCGGGAGCAATGCGTTTTCACGCTGCCCTCCGAGCAGTTCATCGCCCGGGCCGTCTCGGCCACGTCCAGTTCCTCCCAATAACGCAGGATGAAGGCTTCCCGTTGACGCAGTGGCAAGCGGGAAATCTCTTCCTCAATAATTTCAAGAATTTGCGCCTGCTCCAAGCGCTCCGCTGGCGCCTCCTGGAGGTTCGACCGCCCGGCGGCCTGGAGGGTTTCCAGGGGGTCCTGCCCGTCATCGTCATCGTGGCTTGGGCCGATCGAGGAAAGCAGCGTGGTCCACAGCGAGCGCACCCTCTGGCGGCGGAACCAGTCGCGGATCGCGTTCTGCACGATGCGGTGGAAAAGCGCCGGTAGCTCGGCCGCCGGCAAGTGGCCGTATTTCTCCGCGAGCCGCAGCATCGCGTCCTGAACGATGTCGAGCGCCGCCTCCTCGTCACGAACGGCGAACACAGCCTGCTTGAACGCGCGCTTTTCGACGCCTTCGAGGAAAGCGGCAAGCTCGCTTCGGGATGCCAGAGTGGCCCCTCTATTGTTGGGCGGCAGATGGTATCAAAAGGCCGGCGCGGCGACGTCCGACGCGGCTTGACCGCACCGCACCAAGCCTTTATTGTCCAAAGCTTTTCCGGCGCTTACACAGAACTAATGGATCGGGCGAAGACCACCACGCTTACCGGCGCTGAAATCGTCGTGCGCTGCCTGCAGGCCGAGGGCGTCGAGTACGTCTTCGGCTATCCCGGGGGCGCGGTGCTCTTTATCTACGACGAGCTCTTCAAGCAGGACAAGGTGAAGCACGTCCTGGTGCGCCACGAGCAGGGCGCGGTGCACGCCGCCGACGGCTACTCGCGCTCGTCCAAGAAGGTCGGCGTCTGTCTGGTCACGTCGGGACCGGGCGTCACCAACGCGGTCACCGGCATCGCCACCGCGTACATGGATTCGATTCCGCTGGTAATCCTCACCGGCCAGGTGCCGACGCACGCGATCGGCCTGGATGCCTTCCAGGAATGCGACGCCGTCGGCATCACTCGGCCCTGCGTGAAGCACAACTTCCTCGTTAAGGACGTCAAGGCCCTCGCCTCGACGATGAAGAAGGCGTTCCACATCGCGGCCACCGGACGCCCCGGGCCGGTGCTCGTCGATATCCCCAAGGACGTGACGACCCAGGCGTGCGAATTCGACTACCCCGAGACCGTGCACATGCGCTCCTACAACCCGGTGCGCAAGGGCCACGCCGGGCAGATCAAGAAGGCGGTGCAGCTCATCCTCGAAGCCGAGCGCCCGATGGTGTACACCGGCGGCGGCGTCGTGCTTTCCAATTCCTCGTCTCAGCTGAGGGACTTGGTGAAGCAGCTCGGCTTCCCCTGCACGAACACGCTGATGGGCCTCGGAGCCTACCCGGCCACCGATCCGCAGTTCCTCGGCATGCTGGGCATGCACGGCACTTACGAGGCGAACATGGCGATGCAGCACTGCGACGTGCTGCTCGCGATCGGCGCGCGCTTCGACGACCGCGTCATCGGCAACCCGGCGCACTTCGCCCAGAACCCGCGCAAGATTATCCACATCGACATCGACCCGTCGTCGATCTCCAAGCGCGTCAAGGTCGACGTGCCGATCGTCGGCAACATTCCGGATGTTCTCGACGACCTGCTGAAGCTCCTCAAAGGGGCGAAGACCAGGGACATCAATCCCTGGTGGAAGCAGATCGGCGAATGGCGCGCCAAGGACTGCCTGCGCTACGACCGCAAGTCGGCGATCATCAAGCCGCAGTTCGTGCTGGAGAAGCTCTACGAGGTCACCCAGGGCCAGGCGTTCGTGACCTCGGATGTCGGCCAGCACCAGATGTGGGCGGCGCAGTTCTACAAGTTCGACGAGCCGCGGCGCTGGATCAACTCCGGCGGCCTCGGCACCATGGGCTTCGGCCTGCCGGCGGCGATGGGGGTGCAGCTCGCCAACCCGGGCGCGACCGTCGCCTGCGTGACGGGCGAGTCGTCGATCCAGATGTGCCTGCAGGAGCTCTCGACCTGCAAGCAGTACCGCCTGCCGATCAAGATCATCAACCTGAACAACAAGTACATGGGCATGGTGCGGCAGTGGCAGCAGTTCTTCCACGGCAACCGCTACTCCGAGTCCTACATGGACGCGCTGCCCGATTTCGTCAAGCTCGCCGAGGGCTACGGCCACCGCGGCGTGCTGGTGGAAAAGCCCGCCGATGTAGAACCTGTATTAAAAGAAACTTTTGCTCGTAAAGACGAGTTGGTGTTTCTCGATTTCATTACCGACCAGAAAGAGAACGTCTATCCGATGGTCCCGGGCGGCAAGGGGATCACGGAAATGATCCTCTACGAGGATCTGTGATGCGACACATCATCTCGATCCTCGTCGAGAACGAGGCTGGAGCGCTGTCGCGCATCGCCGGGCTGTTCTCGGCGCGCGGCTACAACATCGAGACGCTGACCGTGGCGCCGACCGAGGACGCCTCGATGTCGCGCATGACCATCGTCACCACGGGCTCCGAGGACGTCGTCGAGCAGATCACCAAGCAGCTGAACAAGCTGATCGAGGTGGTGAAGGTGATCGATCTGTCCGAGGCGGAGCACATCGAGCGCGAGCTGATGCTGATCAAGGTGCGCGCCGGCAAGACCGAGCGCGAGGACATGAAGCGCATGGCCGACATCTTCCGCGGCCGCATCATCGACGTCTCGGATAACACCTACACCATCGAGCTCACCGGCGACGGCGCCAAACTCGATGCGTTCATCCGGTCGCTCGACCAGGGCGCCATCATCGAGACCGTGAGAACCGGGGCCAGCGGCATCGGGCGGGGCAATCGCGTTCTGCGCGTCTAGCTTTTCAGGGGGATCCATGAAGGTTTACTACGACAAAGACGCCGACCTTTCGCTCGTCAAGGGAAAGAAGGTCACGATCATCGGCTACGGCTCACAGGGCCATGCGCACGCGCTCAACCTCCAGGAATCGGGCGTCAAGGTCACCGTCGGGCTGCGCAAGGGCGGCGCCTCGTGGGACAAGGCGAAGAAGGCCGGCGTCAAGGTGGCCGAGCTCGCCGCCGCCATCAAGGGGGCCGACATCGTCATGGTCCTCTTGCCCGACGAGCATCACGCTGCCATTTACTCTCAATTTATTGAACCTAATATCAAGAAGGGCGCGTCTCTGGCGTTCGCGCACGGCTTCAACATTCATTACGGCCTGATCCAGCCGCGCGCCGACCTCGATGTCTGGATGGTGGCGCCCAAGGCGCCGGGCCACACGGTGCGCTCGACCTATGCCGGAGGCGGCGGCGTGCCGATGCTGATCGCAGTGCACCGCAATCCGTCCAAGAAGGCGCGCGACGTCGCGCTCTCGTACGCCGCGGCGATCGGCGGCGGCAAGGCGGGCATCATCGAGACGAGCTTCCGGGAGGAGACCGAGACCGACCTCTTCGGCGAGCAAACGGTGCTCTGCGGCGGCTGCGTCGAGCTCGTCAAGGCGGGGTTCGACACGCTGGTCGAGGCGGGCTACGCGCCCGAGATGGCCTACTTCGAGTGCCTGCACGAGCTGAAGCTCATCGTCGATCTCATGTACGAGGGCGGCATCGGCACAATGAACTACTCGATCTCCAACAACGCCGAGTACGGCGAGTACGTCACTGGGCCGAAGATCATCGACGAGGGCGTGCGCAAGCGCATGAAGGAGGCGCTGCACCGCATCCAGAACGGCGAGTACGCGAAGGAGTTCGTGCTCGAAAACCGCGCCGGCGCGCCCGGGCTGCTCAGCCAGCGGCGCATGACCGCGGAGCTGCCGATCGAGAAAGTGGGCGCGCGGCTGCGCGAGATGATGCCGTGGATCAAACGGAACCGCCTCGTCGACACCTCGAAGAATTGAAGCAACGGCGCTACCCGCACCCGCTGATCGCCAGGGAAGGGTGGCTCTTCGTGGGCATCGCCGTTGCGATTTCTCTCCTGGTGGGTTTGCTGATCGGCTGGTGGTGGTCGGTCCCCCTGTGGCTCGCCGCCGTCTTCATCCTGCAGTTCTTCCGTGACCCGCCGCGCGAGGTGCCTGACGCCCCGGGCGCGGTGCTGTCCGCGGCCGACGGCCGCGTGGTCGAAGTGAGCCGCGCGCAGGACCCCTACGTGAAGCGCGACGCGCTCAAGGTGAGCGTGTTCATGAACGTGTTCAACGTGCACTCCAACCGCTCGCCGGTCGACGGCGTGGTCAAGGAACGCTGGTACTTCCCGGGCGCGTTCGTTAACGCCGCGCTCGACAAGGCCTCGCTCGAGAACGAGCGCAACGCTCTCTGGCTGCGCACGCCCGAGGGCCACGACGTGACGTGCGTGCAGGTCGCGGGGCTGATCGCGCGGCGCATCCTGTGCTATGTTGGCGCCGGCGCCGAGCTCGAGCGCGGCGAGCGCTTCGGCTTCATCCGCTTCGGCTCGCGCGTCGACCACTACCTGCCGCTCGATGCCGAGGTCACGGCGGCGATCGGCGACAAGGTGTTCGCGGCTGAGAGCGTGCTCGCATGGCTGAAGCCCCCGACTACGAGCCAAACGAACTAGAGGATCGGCACGCCGATCTGAACGGGCCGCCGCCGGCGGGCCCGGGCGGACTGCGACGCCGCGGGATCTATCTGCTGCCGAACCTCTTCACGACCGGGGTGCTGTTCTGCGGCTTCTTCGCCATCGTGCAGGCGATGAACGGCCGCTTCGAGGTCGGCGCGATCGCCATCTTCGTGGCCATGGTGCTCGACGGCATAGACGGGCGCGTCGCGCGCTGGACCCACACGCAGAGCGAGTTCGGCGCGCAATACGACTCGATCGCGGACATGGTGGCTTTCGGCGCCGCGCCCGCGCTGATGGCCTACGTCTGGGTGCTGAAGGACTTCGGCACCGCGGGCTGGATCGGCGCCTTCATCTATTGCGCCGGCGCCGGCATCCGGCTCGCGCGCTTTAACGCGAACATCTCCGTGGTGGACAAGCGTTACTTCCAGGGCCTGCCCAGCCCCTCGGGCGCGGCGGTGATGGCGGGGTTCATCTGGGTGCTGGTCGATTTCTTCAACGTCTCGCCGCGCGATTACGCGTGGCTTGCGCCGCTCACGTGGACGGTCGCAGTGTTCGCCGGCGTCACCATGGTGTCCAACGTGCCGTTCTGGAGCTTCAAGGAAGTGAACTGGAGGAAGCGCGTACCGCTGTGGGCGATCCTCGCCTGCGTGGTCGCGATCTCGGTCATCGCCTCGCGCCCCTCGCTCGTGCTCTTCGTGCTGATCATGGGGTACGCGTTTTCCGGCTACGTCATGTGGGCAATGGGCCACCGCGTGCGGCCGGTGCTTCCCGAAGAGTAATCACGCGCCAGCGGCGCACCCGACCACCTCGCTACTCGTCGAGCATGCCCTGGCCGACGAGGAAGTCGAGCCACTCGACGTCGGTATCGCCGCTAAGGAGCGTGTTGTCGAGATCGAACAGCGCCAGGTTCATGCAGGCGGATCTTCTGCTCGGCGACGGTGTCCGCGATCGCATGCACGGCGGCGCGGATCGCGTGCTCGTCGATCGCGCCGATGCAGCCCACGCGCAGCGTGTCGACCTGGGTCAGCTTGCCGGGGTAGAGCACGAAGCCCTTCTCGCGCACGCGGTCGTAGAAGCGCTGGAAATCGTAATTTGGATCGGTCGGCGCGACGAAGGTGACGATCACCGGCGCCTGGTGCTTCGGGTCGAGGAACAGCTGGAATCCTAGGCGCGTCATCCCTTCGATCAGCACTTCGCAGTTTCGCCGGTAGCGCGCGCCGCGCGCGGCGCGACCGCCCTCGGCGACGAACTGCTCGAGCGCGGCGTGCAAGGCGGCGACGATGACGGTGGGCGGCGTGAAGCGCCACTGCGCCGTCTTCTCCATGTTGACCCACTGGTCGTGGAGATCGAGGACCAGCGAGTGCGAATTGCCCGCGCACCTTTCAAGAGCGTTTCTTCTTAGCAGCGCGAATCCCATTCCGGGCGGACCTTCGAGGCATTTGCCCGACGCCGCCACCAGCGCGTCGAACTCTCCTTCGATGGGAACCGCGGCGAACGAGCTCATGGCATCGACCAGCAGGCTCTTCCGGTGCCGGGAAACGACTTCTGAAATCTCATGCAAAGGATTGAGCACGCCGGTGCTCGTTTCGCAATGGACCGGGGCGACGTGCGTAATGGACCCGTCTTTCCTGAGCGCGGCGTCGATGTCGGCAGGCCTGACCGGCTCGCGCTCGTCGTATTCGATGGCGGTCGTCTTCCTGCCCAGGATCGAGCAGATGCGCTGGATGCGCTTGCAGTAGGCGCCGTTGAGAGGCACGAGCACGTGGCCGTTCTTCGGCACCATCGTGCCGAGCATCGCCTCGACCGCGAAGGTGCCGCTCCCCTGGAGGGGCACGCAGACATGGGTCTCTTTCACACCCACCACATCGAGAAGCATCTGGCGCACA
>DATADT010000496.1:0-8280 GCA_036258355.1 Burkholderiales bacterium | reverse complement strand
GAGTTCGTCACGCCGGTGTGCGTCAACTTCGAGCACAAGAAGCTTTTCCCCGGCGACATCGGCCCGCCCACCGGCGAGATGGGCACCTCGATGTTCTGGAGCGAGCCGAACCGGCTGTTCAACGCCACGCTGAAGAAGATGGAGGCGAAGCTCGCGGAGGCGCGCTACATCGGCTACATCGACATCAACTGCATCGTCAACAACTACGGCATCTACCCGCTTGAGTTCACCTCGCGCTTCGGCTATCCCTGCGTCAGCATTCAGCAGGAGGGCTTGCTCACGCCGATGGGAGACCTGCTGCGCGAGCTCGCCGCGGGCAGCATCACCCGCCTGCGCGCGCGCAGCGGGTTCCAGATCGGCGTGCGCATCGTGGTGCCGCCCTTCCCTTACAACGACCCGGAGACGCTGGAGAACACCTCCAAGGACTCTGTGATCCTCTTCAAGACGCCGAGCCGCGAGGGCATCCACATCGAGGACGTCAGGGCCGCCGACGGCGAATGGCTGGTCACCGGCACTTCCGGGGTGGTGCTCATCGTCTGCGGCGCCGGCCCGACCATGAAGCAGGCGCAGCGCCAGGCGTACAACCGCGTGCGCAACATCATGATCCCGCACATGTACTACCGCGACGACATCGGCGAGCGCTGGTACGAAGACAGCGACCGGCTGCACGCCTGGGGGTACCTGCGCGAAGCCTAGCCCCTCGTTCGTTAAGAACTTCATCTTCCGCCTTCGCTTTTCAGCGTAAGATGCTGTAGCGACTACAAAAAGGGGGGATCACCGGGGTGTTCGCCGTGGTCCGCGAGCTCGAGGGGAGCGCGCAGCTGCTCGTGCACGCCATCCGCCGCATCGGCGTGCTGCTCCTGCCGCCGGTGGCGGAGGAGCTCGTGCGCCAGGTCTACTTCACCGGCGCATCGGCGACCGGCGGAATCATGCTGCGCGGCGCCTTCATCGGCACGCTCATCATCGCCTACGTGATCGAGGTGCTGAACGCCGACGCCTCGCTCGCGGTCAGGCTGCTGCTCCTCGTGGTGCTGCGCGAGGTCGGGCCGCTCATCGCGGCGGTGCTCGTGATCCAGAGAAGCGGCACCGCGGTGGCAACCGAGCTCGCGCTGCGCGAAATCTCCGGAGAGATCGCGAACCTCAGGCGCATGCGCATCGACCCGCGCGATTACCTGGTCGTCCCGCGCGTGGTCGGAATGGCGGTGTCGAACGCCGCGCTCACGCTCCATGTCCAGCTGATCGCGGTCGGCGGCGGCATGGTGCTCGCCTCGCTCATCATTAACGTCCCGTTCGAGGCGCTCCTCACCCACTTCTTCCTGCTCGCGAGCCCGCTCGATCTGGTGTACTCGCTCATCAAGAGCCTGCTGTTCGGCGCCGCGATCGCGGTGGTCGCCTGCTACCACGGCCTGAACCCGCGCGGCCGCTCGATCAACGCGGTGCCGCAGGCGGCGATCCGCGCCGTGACCGAGGCGTTGCTGCTCGTCATGCTGCTGAACGTCGTGTTCGCCTACCTGGTTTACGGCGTGGCGTTCCTCGGCCTGGTGACGGCAGAGCAATGAGCGCCGTCCTCGGCTACGAGCCGGTGCGCGACGGCGAGGCGCCCGGGCGCATATGGATCGACGAGCCGGGAGCCCACCGGCTGAGCCCGGCCTGCAAGGACGAGCTCCTCGCCACCCTCCACGACCTGAGGCCCCCCAAGGGCGCGCGCCTCGTGCTCTTCGGAGCCGATGTCGCCACGCTCGGCGAGGCGGAGCGAGCCGCGCTCAGGCGGCGGGTCGGGTTCGTGCCGGCGAACGGCGGCCTGATGAGCAACCTGAACGCGTGGGAAAACATCTCGCTGCCGCTCGCCTACCACGCGCCGCGCAGGCTGCCCGAGGCGCTGCGCGAGGTGCGCGCGCTGCTCGACGAGGTCGGCGGCGTCGGCGAAGAGCTGCTCGCCAAGCTGCCCGAGCACATGGCGCTCTACGAGCGCAGGCTCGCAGGCTACGTGCGGGCGCTGCTCGAGGCGCCGGAGCTCTTGGTGCTCGAGTGCGTAGGCGCCGGCCTCGGGCCGACCAAGCGCCGGCGCGCGGCGCGCTTCGCCGAGGTGTACCAGGCGCGCCGGCCGGGCGGCACGTTCGTGCAGTTGGACGCGTGAGGGAGAGAAAATGAGCGAAAAGCGCAGCGATCACGACAAGCTCGCCGACAGGTTCGCACCGCCGCGGCGCTTCCGCGGCATCCGCAGCCGGGTGAACACGTTCCTGCTCACCGCCGTCATCGGCTTCGCCGGCCTGCTCGGGCTGATTGCGTACAAGCAGGGCATGTTCTTGCAGCACACGAACGTCTACTTCCACGCCCCCGACGCGACCGGCATCAACAAGGGCACGGCGGTGCGGCTGCACGGCGTGCCGGTCGGCTCCGTGAGGGACATCGAGCTCGCCGAGCGCGGCGTCCGGGTACGCATGGGCATCAACAGCGAATACATCTCGCGCCTGCCGCGCGGCGCGCAAGCGCGCCTTACCCGCGAGGGCTACGTCGGCGCGGCCTCGATCCAGATTCTGCCCGGCACCTCGACCACCGACCGGAGTGCGGTCGCCGAGGGCGACGAGATCCGCTTCATCGCGCAGAAGGGCATGGCCGACATGCTGGACGAGGTGCGCCAGCAGCTCACCCCCGCTTTCGCCGAGCTGCGCAAGGTGGCCTCCGAGATGGCGGACCCGAACAGCGACTTCCGCAGGTCGGTGAGCGCCCTGCGCACGACGCTGGAGGAGCTGCCACCGGCCACGCGCGAGCTGCGTGAGCTCGTGCGCGAAGCCGATAGCACGATGGTCACGCTGGGCCGGCAGGCCGAGAGTGTAGGCAGCCGCGGCGAGGCCGCGCTCGAAGCCGTCGCCCGGATCGGCGCGCAGGCGAGCGAGCATCTGCCGGTGCTTGCCGCCAAGCTCGCCGGCACGCTGGATTCGCTCGACGCGGCGGCGGCCGAGGTGCGCGAGACCGCCCGCGCGAACGGCGACGCGCTGCACGAGCTTCTCACGCAGGCGCCCGAGCTCATGCGCGGCAGCGGGGAGCTCGTGCGCGATACCCGGGACCTCACCGCGGCGGCGCGGCGCAGCTGGCTGCTGCGCGACTACGTCGAGCCCTCGCAGATGCGCACGCTTCCGGTCGATAGCTTCGAATCTTTCGGCAAGAGATGAGGTTTCTTTCGTTCCTCGCTGTCGCGGTCGCACTCGGATGCTCGTCCGCGCCGTCGAAAAACAACGCCGCCGCGCGGCAGGATGCAGCAATCGAGGCGAACCGCCGCGGCGAGGCTTACGTGCGTCACGGCGAGCTCGAGAACGCGGCGCGCAGCTACGGCGAGGCGCTGCGGCTTTCGCAGTCGCTCGAGGACCCCGACGGCATCGCGGCCAATGCCGTCAACCTGTCGATCGTGCGCCAGCGCCAGGGGCGCTTCGCCGACGCGCGCTCGAGCCTCGCCGCCGTGCTCGACCAGCCTAACCTGCGCTTCGCTCCGCTCAGGCTCGCGGAAGTCTCGCTGCGCCACGCGCTTCTCGAGCTCGACCAAGACCGCTTCCCGGAAGCCGAGGGATGGCTGTCACGTTCCAGCGCATACTGCGCCGAGCGCTGCGCGCTCTCGGCGGCAATCCACAATACCCGCGCGCAGCTCGCGCTGCGGGCCCGCCGGGTCGACGAGGCCGCCGCTGCGGCGCGCGCCGCGCACGACGCAGCCCGCGCCGCCGGCGACCCGGCCGAGCAGGCCAATGCGCTGCGCCTGCTCGGCATCGCGGCACTGCAGGGCGGCGACGCCGTCAAAGCGCGCGCGCAGCTCGAGCAGGCGCTCGCGCTCGACCGCGAGATCGGCGCGCCGCGCAAGATCGCGCTCGACCTCCTGGCTCTAGGCCGCGCCGCCGCGCTTGCTGGCGAGCGCGACGCCGCCCGGGCCTACTACGCCCGCGCGCTCGCGGTCAGCGAGGCGGACCGCGACGCGATCGGCGCGGCGCAAGCGCGCGCCATGCTGGACGCCGCGACCGGCAAGTAGGGCATTTCAGTAGAACGTCTCAGTAAAACTCGTACACCTCGGGCTCGTCGGGGTTCGGCTGGAGCGTGAATTCGGCCGGAAAGTAGTACCCCGGCTCGGCGTGCGCGCCCGCGACGGCGATCGCGCCAGGCTCGAGCTGCATCGCATCGCCCTGCAGTCCCATCCAGCCGGCGCCGACGAGCGCCGCGGCGAGCGAAACGATGGTTGCGGTGCGGATCAGGTAAGGGTTTTGCATGACGATCCTCCTTGGTGAGAGACGAGCCCAAGCTACCGGCGCGCCGCCGCTCCGGAAAGCAACGCGCGCACAGCGGCGCAGTGCGCGATTCACTGCGGCCGGAAAGCGGGTGAAAAAAAGGGCCGCTTGCGCGGCCCAGGAGGAGGAGCTTAATGAATCGGGGGGTTTAGACGTCGTACAGCATGGTCTCGCGCAAGGCGGTCTGATCCTTAAGCGCCGAGCTCTGCGCCGCCGCCTTGCGAGCCGGCCTCAGCACGAGGTAGGCCCCATACAGGATAAGCATCGCGCAACCGGCCTGGCCGATGGTGAAGATAAGATCCAGCATGGTTCCCTCCGTGTGGTGATGCAGCTCGGGAACCAATGTATCCGGGTCGCCCCCGGCCTAGCTATTCCGGAAAGCACAACCGGGTTGTGCGATCTTCACATCCCTACCAGCGGGCTGGCGGGGCCTTGTTGATGGTGATGCGGCCGTCCTGGACGCTGACGTAGCCGCCGGCGGTGAGGTCGCGCAGGATGCGGTTGATCATCTCGCGCGAGGCGCCCACCCGGGCCGCGATGTCCTTCTGCGTCAGCCGCTCCGGGATGACCAGCTTCCCGTCCCGCTCCACCGCGAGATCGAGGAGAATTCGCGCGACCCGCCCGTAGACGTCCAGCATGGCGAGGTTGCGCACGCTGTGGTTGAGCCCGCGCGCGACCCGGATAAGGTTATGGATGAGCTGCAGCGCCACCTCGGCGTGCGTGACCAGGAAAGCCCTGAAGTCGGCGCGCGACAGGATCGCGAACTGCGAAGGCTCGAGCGTCATCACGGACGCCGAGCGCGGCTCGCCGTCGAGCACCATCTCGCCGAAGTACTGCCCAGGCCCCTTGATCGCCAGGATGAGCTCCTTGCCGTGCTCGTCGGCGAGGTAGATCTTCACGCGGCCGGAGAGCACCACGTACAGCGAGTCGGTCTCGTCGCCCTCGCTGACGATGATGGCCTGCTTCGGATAGGTGCGCAGCCCGGCGCGCTCCGCGAGCGCGCGCAGGTCGGCGTCGGAAACGCCCTGGAAGAGAGGGATGCCCTTAAGGTCGACCGGCATGGGGCTGGCGTGGCGATTCTAGGCGCGCCCGCGGTTAAGCTACAAGGGTGAATATTGACCGCGTCTACGGCGCGCTCCCCCGGTTCACGCGCCGTTCGCCGGTCACCGCGCTCCTCATGCTGGCGGCCGCCTGCGCGTCGGTCGCGCCGCCGCGCGCGGAGCTTGAAGCCCGCGTCGGCGCGGTGCTCGAGCGCCGCGGGCTCGGGCCGGACGCGCTGCTCGTCATGGATAACCTGCTGCGCCACGGCCCGCCGCCGCCGCCCGCCACGCCGCCGCTGGTGCTCGAGCTGCTCGGCCGGCCGCTCGATGCGCTCGACGCCGCCGCCATCTTTGACGTCGCTGTGCCGGGTGCGCTCGCTTCGATGGACGCAAAACGATTCCCTGCTGAAGCGCAGTTCGAAGATGCTTTCAGACAGTACCTCGCGGAGCTCGCGGAAGCGCAGCGAATGCTGCGCTCGGCGCTGCGGGCGTTCGACGAGCAGCCGCTGCTCAACCGCCTCGAAACCGGACTGCCTGCTTCCGCGGAGCTTCTTGCGCTCGCCGATTCGGCCGACCTTGCGCGCGTGCAACAGGCGAACGTGCTCTTCATCGAGGCAACGGTTCGCTTCGCCTCCCGGCTGCGTGATGCGCCGCTTGAGCCCGGGACTTTCGAATCGCCGATCGGCAAGGTCGTCATGGGCACAGGAGGCGACGACCGGCACGGCGCGGGCGCGGCGCTCATCATCGATCCCGGCGGAAACGACGTCTACGAGCGCGCGCCGGCGCGCGACGGTGCGGTGTCGGTGATCATCGACCTCGCGGGAAACGACCAGTACCTCGGCAGCGACGTCGCGGTGCGCGCGCTTTCCGCGATCGTCGACCTCGCCGGCGATGATCGTTATGCGATGGACGGAAGCGGGCTCGGGGCGGCGCTTGGGGGCGCCTCCCTCCTCTTGGACTTCGAGGGCAACGATAGCTATGCAGCGAAGTTCTTCGCGCAGGGCGCGGCGGCGCTAGGCGTCGGTGCGCTCATCGACCTCGCCGGGGCGGACAGCTACCGCATCGAAGCCTGGGGACAGGGGTTCGGCATGGCAAGCGGCAGCGGGCTTCTATGGGACCGAGGGGGCAACGATCGATACGTTGCGGGCGGCGTGTCGGATCCTTTCCGACGCGGTGCCGGACTAAGCGGGGCGCAGGGCGCCGGGATCGGCGCTCGCGGCCGGCTCGGCGGCGGCGCCGGCATCCTACGCGACGACGAGGGCGCCGATTCCTACGAGGCGCAGATGTTCGCGCAGGGCAGCGGCTACTACTACGGTGTCGGCATGCTGTGGGACCGAGGCGGTAACGACAGCTACGCCGCTTACCGCTACGCGCAGGGGAACGCGGCGCACCAGGCGCTCGGCGTGCTGCGCGACGAGGCGGGCGATGACCGCTACGCCGCCGACTGGTATGCGCAAGGAATGGGCCTCGACGTGGCGGTCGGCGTGCTCTTCGATGAAGCAGGCGGCGATGTCTTCACCGCGCGTGGCGGGTCGCAAGGCGCCGCCACCGCGAACGGGTTCGGCCTGCTCGCCGGCGGAGACGGCCGCTTCGAGCTCGCGGCGGCGGAGCACGGCTGGGGACGCGCCGAGTGGCTTCGCGGACTGCCGAGCGTCGCGGTCCTGCTGCACGGGGCCGACGCACGTTTCCTCCGCGCGCGCGAGGCGGTTCCCGCACCCTCGGACAATCCGCCGATTGCGGTCCAGGCGCCGAGCGCGCCAAGCTGTCCTTCGTCCGATCCCGGCGAGGCACTGCTGTGCCGGGTGCGCGATGCGCCGGACCTCGAAGCCATATGGCGCGAGCTCGAGGCCGACCTCGCGAATGATGCGCTCGCGGGATGGATCGCGATCGCGCTGGGCACGCGCCCGCCGCCCGCGGCGCAGGCCGAAGAGATCGCGGCCGCGCTCGCCGCGCGCGAAAGCTGCAACGTGCGCGCGCTCGCGCTGCGCGCCTGGCCGACGCTGCGCGCGGCGCATGCCGGCATACGCTCGAGCTGCTTCCGGCTGCAGGCCGCCGCACGGACGGCGTTCGCACGGCTCGGCGCGACGCCGCCGCCCGATGCTGCGCTGCCTTCCTTCCTGCGCTCGCTCCCGCCTCAGGACGACACGTTCTGACCGCGCCGCAGCGCGGCGCTCTTCTTCAGCTGGCGCTCGATCGCGCCAAACACGAGATTGATGAGCGCCAGCAGCTGGGCCGGCATGTCGCCGATCACCTTGGTCTTGCGCGCCGGGAGGACGGTGCCTAATTCAATTCGGGCTCCGTCCCCATTTCCGGACCAGGCTCCGATTTACAACTTGTGCGAAACCCCGTTTCGCAGCCGGACCACTTTCCAGAAGAAATTCACCCGTGAGACGTCGCCGTTCGCCGTGGCTGGCACGAGCTCGCGCAGGTCGAGGTCCGGGTTGAAGCCGATCTGCGAGGAAAAGCCGGCGAGCGCGCGCTCGAGCCTGCCCATGACCGGGTTCTCGGACTGGAAATGGTTGACGATGAAGATCTCCCCGTCCGGGCGGCAGACGCGGTGCAACTCCTCCAGCAGCTTCGTCGGACGCGGCACGACCGAGACCACGTACATCGCCACCACCTTGTCGAAGCTCGCGTCCGGGAACGCCATCGCCTCGGCGTCCATCTCGAACAGCGCGTCGACGTTCGCGAGCCTCGCGCGCGCGACGCGGGAGCGGGCCTTCTCGAGCATCTCGCGCGACACGTCGATCCCGGTGATGCGCACGTCGCGCGGATAGAGCGGCAGGGAGATGCCGGTTCCGACGCCGACCTCGAGCACCCGGTCGCCCGGTCTCAGCTTCAGCGCCTCCATCACCGCCCGGCGGCCGGGCTGCAGCACGGCGCCGAAAACGACGTCGTAGATCCTTGCATAGCGCCGGTAGGCCGCCTTGACGGCTTCAATATGCATGAGTTGGCGGATTCTGCCAGCAATC
>DATADT010000495.1:0-3609 GCA_036258355.1 Burkholderiales bacterium | reverse complement strand
TGGCGTCCCCACGGGGATTCGAACCCCGGTTACCGCCGTGAAAGGGCGATGTCCTAGGCCTCTAGACGATGGGGACTGCGCGGTGCTCTTCTGCAGGTTGGGCTGGTGGAGGTAACCGGGATCGAACCGGTGACCTCTTGCATGCCATGCAAGCGCTCTCCCAGCTGAGCTATACCCCCAACCAAGGGGCGAGATTATATCGCACTACTTACAGGGCCCGAGGCGTTGTCCGGTGACGCGGGTGCGGATCTCGAATTTCTGACCCTGCAACTCGCCGGTCATGTTGGTCTCCCCTTCCATGGAGGTGCGCCTCAGGCGCGCGCTGCCCGAGCCGCGGATGTTGCCGTGCGGGCATCGCATGGTCCAGGTGTAGGTATCGTCCAGCTTCTTGCCGGGAATCACCTTGCAGTCGCCCTGCTGGCTCGGCTCGGCCATCCACTTGTCAGGGTTCCGCGCCTCTTCC
Organism: Burkholderiales bacterium; assembly: GCA_036258355.1. Lineage (GTDB taxonomy): Bacteria > Pseudomonadota > Gammaproteobacteria > Burkholderiales > SG8-39 > SCGC-AG-212-J23. Next base: position 3,146 of record DATADT010000495.1, on the reverse strand, counting down.
GTGCGGATGCAGCGCCGGAAGCGCGCGGTCTGCGGCCCGGGAAGAAGGCGCGAGGTCGAGACGGAGGTGAACTCCCATTCGCCGGGCTCGAGCTCGGTTGCGGCCGCGGCCTGCGGCGCAAGGCAGCAGAGCGCGGCGAGAAGAAGCCGTTTCATCAGCAACCCCCGAGCCGGCGCCCGCTGATGCGCGAGCGAGTGGCGAAATTGTCGATCTTGATCTCGAGCTCGCCGTCCAGCGAGTCGCGGCCATAGCGTACGCTGCCGGAGCCGCGCACCGGCTGCGGCAAATCGCAAGCGACCTCGAAAGTGAACACGCTTCCGGTGTCGTTGCGGTTGACGAACTGGCAGCCCGCGCCGGGCGAGGAGCCGAACAGGCGGCTCGGGTCGCGCGCGTCGTCGGCCGTCAGGCAGCGCGTCTGCTTGAAGCTCGTCGGCTCCCGAACGCCCGGCAACTCGGTGGTGGCGGTGATTTCCCAGTTTCCGGGATCGATGTCCGCCCACGCCGCGGATACAAAGACGGAACAAACCCAGATCAACCATAACGCCCGTCGCATCAATCGGCCTCCAGATGCTGCGCGAGGCGCGTAAGAACCATCTCGCGTCCGAGAAGCTCGAGAACCGCGTCGATCGACGGCGTCTGAGAGCGCCCCGTCACGATGTGGCGCAGCGGCATCGCGACCTGCGGCATCTTCAGGCCGCTCGTCTTCGCCACGTCCCTGATCGCGTCGTTGATCGCCGCGCGCTCCCAGGCCACCGAGCCTAGGCGAGCCTTCAGCGTGCGCAGCGCCTTTAGCGCGTCGGGACTCACCTCGCTCGCGGGCGCCTTCACTTCGATCATGTAGAAGAGCATTGCCTCGTCGGCGAGCTGCGCGATCGAGTTTGCTCGCTCCTTAACCAGCGCGACCACGCGCTCGAGCGGCGGGCCGCCGCCGGGCTGGGCGCCGCGCCGGCGTAGCTCGGGCTCGAGGAGCGCGGCGAGGCGCGCGTCGGCTGCCGACTTGATGTACTGCTGGTTGAGCCACGCAAGCTTCTCGGGGTTGAACTGCGCCGGCGAGCGCGACACGGGCTCGAGACCGAACCACTCGACGAACTGCTCCTTCGAGAAGATCTCTTCGTCGCCGTGCGACCAGCCGAGCCGCGCGAGGTAGTTGAGGAGCGCCTCGGGCAGGTAGCCCTCTTCGCGGTACTGCAGCACGCTCACTGCGCCGTGGCGCTTGGACAGACGCTCGCCGTCCGCGCCGAGGATCATCGGCACGTGCGCGAAGCGCGGCAGCGGCTTCTTCAACGCTTCGAAGATATGGATCTGCCGCGGGGTGTTGTTGACGTGGTCGTCGCCGCGGATCACGTGCGTGATGTCCATGTCGATGTCGTCGACCACTACGCCGAAGTTGTAGGTCGGCACGCCGTCGGCGCGCAGCAGCACGAGGTCGTCGAGCTCGGCGTTCGGAAACGAGATCGGCCCTTTGACGAGATCTGTCCAGCCCACTTCGCCCTCCTCGGGCGTGCGGAAGCGCACCACTGGCGGGACGTTCGCCGGAGGCGTCTTGCCTTTGGCCCTTTCGGGGCGCCAGCGGCCGTCGTAGCGCGGCTTCTCGCCTCGCTGGATCTGCTGCTTTCTCAGAAGCTCGAGTTCCTCGCGTGTCATGTAGTCGTAGTAGGCGTGGCCCGCCGCGATCAGCTGCTCGGCGACCTCCTTATAGCGCGCGAGGCGCTGCATCTGGAAGATCGGGCCCTCGTCCCAGCCGATGCCGAGCCACTGGAGGCCTTCCAGGATTGCGTCGACCGATTCCTTCGTCGTGCGCTCGAGGTCGGTATCCTCGATGCGAAGGACGAAGCTGCCCCCGTGGCGGCGCGCATACGCCCAGGAGAAAAGCGCGGTGCGAGCGCCGCCGATGTGGAGGTAGCCGGTCGGGCTGGGCGCGAAACGCGTCCTCACCGTCGGCGCGCTCGCGCCCGTCACTCGCTGCCGCCCTCGACTGCGAAGCGCTGCGCGCGCCAGCGCAGCATCCCGCCCGACAGATTCGCAACCTTGTCGAAGCCCGCCTTGCCGAGGAGCACCGTAGCCTGCGCCGAGCGCGCGCCGGAGCGGCACACAGTGACAACCGGCTTGGCTTTTGAGACTTTGTCGAGGCTCTGAACCAACTTACCTAGAGGTATGAGCTCCGCGCCCGGCACATGGCCAAGCGGGCCGTTGAACTCGCCGGGCTCGCGCACGTCGACGATCTGCACGTCGCGCAGATGCTCTTCCAGCCAATGCGGCTGCACTTCCCAAATGCCGGCGAAAGTGTAGGTAAGCGGCGCCCAGTCGGGCTCCGCAGTGCTCGGCTTCGCCGGCTGCCCGCATTTCAGGTTGGCGGGAACGGCGACGTCCATCTGCTTGGGATGCGGCAGGCCGAGGTGCGTCATGTAGCCGACGAAGTCGCCCTCGCCAATCGACTCGGCGAGCCGCGGGTTGAAGAGCTTCTCCTCGCCGACGCTCGTGACGGTGAGGCCGCGGTAGTCGTGGCCCGGGTAAAGCAGGCAGCGGTCCGGCAGCGAGAAGATCTGCTCGCGCACGCTGCGGAAGAGCGTACGCGCGTCGCCGCCCTGGAAGTCGGTGCGGCCGCAGCCGCGGATAAGGAGCGCGTCGCCAGTGAAGGCCATCGAGCAGTCGTCGAGCACGTACGTGGTGCAGCCCGTGGTGTGGCCGGGCGTGGGGCGCGTTTCTAAATGCCGCTTGCCGAATGTGACTCGATCGGCTGACTTCAAGTATCGATCGGCGCCTTCGGCGCTGCTCGCCGCCGAAATGGCGATGCGGCTGCCAAGCTTCTCGCGCAGCAGCCACGCCCCGGTGACGTGATCGGCGTGCACGTGGGTCTCGAGAGTCCAGGACAGCTTGAGTCCCAGCTCGTCGATCAGCGCGGCGTCGCGCCGCGCCTGCTCGAATACCGGATCGATCAGCACCGCCTCGCGCGAGGCCGGGTCGGCGAGGAGGTACGTGTAGGTGGAGGACTGCGGATCGAAGAGTTGTCGGAATAGCACGGTGGCTAACTTTACCGCCGTTTTTGCTAGAATCTTTTCCCCTGACGGATCGGGTGCTTAGCTCAGCGGTAGAGCACTTCCTTCACACGGAAGGGGCCAGTGGTTCGATCCCACTAGCACCCACCA
>DATADT010000494.1:0-2209 GCA_036258355.1 Burkholderiales bacterium | reverse complement strand
AAGGCGGCGCTCGAGCGCGCCTATCCGCGCACGTCTTTCGTCTGGCCGCTGCCGCAGGTGTTCATGCTCGCGGCTTCCAGAACGGCCGGCGCTTCTCGAAGGCGGCCCACGCGGGCTCGAGCGACATGACCAGCATGCGCTCGCGCACGGCGAGCGCATGCCGGACGTGCCCGGCGGCGGCCGCGATGTCGGGTGCGCTGCCGCGTGGCGCGAGCTCGGCGAGCAGGCGCCGCGCCACCGCAATGTCGTTCAGCTCCCCCAGGATGTCCTGCAGCGCCGCCAGGCGCTTGATGTAGGGCCGCGCCGCGGCGCCGGCAAAGGACGCGGCGAAGAAGTCGCACGCGTAGCGCAGGCGCTTCATGCGGATGCGCAGGCGGTGGCGTCGCTCGGCATCGGCCCAGTCGATGTCCTTCGCCTCGCGCAGGGCCTTGGCGTGAAGGCGCTCCAGCGCTGTGGCGGCGAACGCGCCGAGCGAGCCCTCGGCCTTTTCCGCGCTTCCCTTCCATGGCTGGTCGTTGACCCAGCGCAGAGCGCGCAGCAGGAAAGCCTGCAGCTTGGGCGATGCGGCGGCATTACGCGCGCGCCGGCGTGCGACCGCGCGCTTCGCCCGGGCGCGCGCGAGCAGCGGCGCGATGAGCGGAGCGCGCTCCGGCTCCTGCGTTCCCAGGTGCACCAGAGCCTCGCTGAACACGTCCCAGTCGCGCGCCGCGCCGAGGTCGGGCATCAGGCCGCGCAGGCGCTCGGCGAGCGGCTTGGCGGCCTTCTTCGGCACGAGATCGCGGAAGGCAAGCAATGCGGAGCGCAGCCGCCGCAGCCCGACCCGCATCTGGTGAAGGTATTCGGGGTCGCGCCCGTACACGACGCCGCGCGCGTTCGCGCCGGCCTGGGTCAGCGCGGCGCCGAAGATCGCGCTGAATGCCTCGGTCGGCGTGGCGAGCTCGCCGAGCTTCGGCCGGCGCCATTTGCGCGGCGGCGGAAAAGCTTCCCCGGCCACCAGGCGGTAGCCGCGCTCGGCCTTGCTCTCGAACTCGAGCGCAAGCCCGAGCGGCTGCGCGAGCTGGCCGGCGTAGCGCAGGAGCGAGGCGGTGTCGCCGGCCTTGAGCTCGAGTTCCACTTCGCTGATCGGCTCGCGGCGCTCGCCGGCCGCGACGTAGCCGCGGTCGATGGAAATCTCTGCGCGCGTCGCGCCGTCGACGATCACCGGCGCCGATAGGCGGGCGAACCGCGTCTCGAAGTGCGGATGAAGCTTCCGCGCGAGGCGCGCCACGTCCAGCCCGGTCGCGGCGAGGATTTCCTCGCGCGGGAATGCGGCCACGTCGAGCCGCCCGCGCGGTGCCGGCATCTCCCATTCCGCGCGCGTGCTCAAGCCCGCGCCGTCGGCCTCGACCTTCAGCGTCTGCAGCCGTCGCTTGCCGTCGCGGCGAAGGCGCAGCGCGACGCCGGCGCGCCGCAGGCGCTCGTTCGCGGTGTCGTAGTAGGCGTTGGAAACCATGCGGCGGCGCCACGGACCGGCGCGGCGCACCTGCCGCGCGACGCGGCGCGCCGCTTCCGGGGGAAGGCTGAACTTGATCTCACGCTCGACTTGCATGGTGCGATGGGCAAGTGCTTGATTTTACCCGAGTGCTTGACTCTTTCGACGAGACCCCCTTAGGCTCGAGAGCAGCAGTGAAGCTCACACAAGGAGGAGGACCATGGTGCTGCAGGTACTTGCTGTCGCATTAGGCATCGCGCTCGCCCCCAGCGCGATCGCGCAGATGAAGGCCCCTAAGGGACCGGTGGAGATTACGGTCGGGTCGGGGCCCGGAGGCACACCGGACGTGATCATGCGCAACATCGTGAAGATCATGACCGAGGAGAAGATCGTCGCCATCCCGGTGGTCGTGCAGAACCGGCCCGGCGGCTCGCACTCGAACGCGTACAACTACGTGCTCGGCAAGAAGGGCGATGAGAACTTGCTGCTCACGCTCGCCTCGCCGGTATTCACCACGCCCATCATGCAGGGCACGCCTTCGGTGATCAGCCAGGTCGTGCCGATCGCGGGCTTCATCCAGTCCGAACTCGTGTTCCTGGTGCAGCCGAACTCGCCCTTTCGCTCGTTCAAGGACTTCGTCGAGGCGGCGAAGAAGGAGCCGAAGAAGCTGCGCATCTCGGGCGCGCAATCGGGCGGCACGGACCACTTGGCGACGGCATTGATCGAAAAGGCGGCGGG
>DATADT010000493.1:0-2647 GCA_036258355.1 Burkholderiales bacterium | reverse complement strand
ATAGGATTCGCGATCCCGGTATCGACGGCGAAGATGGTGCTCGAGCAGATCATCAAGACCGGCTCGGTGACGCGCGGCTGGATCGGCGTCGAGCTGCGCGATGTCACTCCGACCGACGCCGCGTCCCTGCAACTCGGCGCGGCGCGCGGCGCGCTGATCGCCGTCGTGCTGCGCGGCGGCCCGGCCGACAAGGCGGGCGTGCGGCCCGGCGATGTCGCGGTCGAAGTGCAGGGCAAGCCGGTCGCCGACGCGACTGCGATGCTGAACGCCATCGCCGCGCTCGTCCCCGGCGAGCCGGTGAGAATGAAGCTCAAGCGCCAAGGCCAGGACGTCGAGACGACGGTGAACGTCGGCCGCCGGCCCCGGCCGCAGCCACAGCCGCGCGCCGCCGACTAGAATCGCTGCATTTGAAAGGAGAAACCGTCGAGCGCTTTCTCAGCGGCAAGAGCTGAAGAGCTTCGCTCGAAGGTCCGCAAGCGTCGCGGTCCAGTCCCGGTTCCGCGGCTGGCGGTAAGTCTCGAACCCCGGAAACCAGGGCGACGGCCCCGGCCGGCGCATCCAGCGCCATTCGCCCGGATACGGAACCAGCACTCTGGCGGTTTTTCCCAGCCCGGCGAGAAAGTGCACGTTGGCGTTGCTCACGCCGACGTAATCGTCGAGGGACGCGAGCACGCAGAGCAGCCCGGGTAGGTCCTCGCCCAATGCCGAAAGATCGTGGAACGGGCCCTGCAGCGCTGCCCCGAACTCGGCCGCGTCGCCCGGCCGCGCGCCCCGCTGCAGAACGATGACCGTGCCGGGCCAGCCGCGCAGCGCTTTGCCGAGAAGTGCGGGCGCGATCGCCTTCATTAGAGGGCTCGGGTCTTGACCGAGCTCCCGCCGCCGGGCGAGATCCGTTCCCGCGCGCCAGGTGACCCCGACATAGGGCGGCGGCCCAAGCTTTTCGAGGCTCGCTCTCTCGCGCGCCTCGAGCGGCCACGGGGACGGCGTGTCTTGCGATCCCAGCATGAGCGGCAGGTCGCCGATCGGCACGCCTTCGCCGGTGTCGTCGAGGATCTCGTCCAGAACCGGCCCGGGCGCAAGGATCGAACGCAGCTTTTTCTCGCAGGCAACCGCAATAGCGACGCCGCGCGCGCGCAGTGCCGGTGCGAAGCGCAGAAAGAAGAGCACATCACCGATACCCTGCTCGCCGCGCAGCAGCACGCGCTTTTCCGGCAATGAAGCGCCTTGGCGTCCGCGATAGAACTGCCAACCTTCGCGCCAGCGGGCAGTCGCGAGCAGGAGATGGCCGAGCGCGCCGCGCGCAAGCTGCCAGTTGGGACGCTCTTTCACCGCCGCGCGCAGCCGCCCCAGCGCGGCCGCTTCGCCGTCGAGCTCGAAGTCACATTCGGCGCGCGCCATAACCAAGTCTTCGTCTTCAACAACGGCGGTTTCCAGAAGCTCCCTCGCGCGCTCGGCCGCGCCGACGTACCGGTAGAGGCGCGCCAGGGTCACAGCCAGCTTCGGAAACGACGGCGATACTGCGTACGCGCGCTGGTAGAACTTCAACGCCGCCGGCAGCGCGTCGCGCTTCTCCAGGACCTTGCCGAGATTCACCAACACGTCGACGTTCACCGGGCTTAGCTTCAATGCCTTGGTGAACGTCGCCTCCGCCGCCTCGAGCGCGCCGGTCTCGGCCTGCGCTATGCCGAGGGTATTGAGGTAATCGATGTTGCGCCGGCTGAGCGCATGTGCGCGCTGTGCGTACTCGAGCGCGAGGTCGGGCTGGCCCGCGATGAGTCTTGCCCAGGCGAGCTCGTTCCATGCCCTTGGATCGCGCTCCGCGTTCACGTCGCGAACGTTACCCGGACGATTCGCACTGCCGCATGGACTCGAACTCGGCGAACCACTCTGCGGCGTAGTCGCAGTCGCGGTAAGCCGCGAAGTAGGGTCCGCCGATGGTGAAGTGAACGATCTTCGCGGCCGGGTTGTAGGCGTACTCGCCGACCAGCCAGTTCCACTCGAGCGGCAGCTCGCCAATGGCTGCATCCTCGATCCATGCAAAGCGGTGAAGCTCCAGCCCGGAGGCCGAATTCACGTAGTCGGGGCTGAGCGAGCGGCAGCGCGCGTTGTTGAAGATCATCAGGCTCGACCAGTTCTTGCGGGGATAGCGCGTCTGGACCTGGTCCAGGAACTTGCGCTGCGTCTTGGGAACGTAGTCGTGCTTGCAGACGAGCACCGCCTTGTCGGCCTGCCGCTCGGTCTGCTTCATCAATTCGGCGATGTCTACCCGGCACAGCATGTCGCAGTCCATGAAGAGCGACCAGCCCGAGAAGCCGGAAAGGTGCGGCACCAGAAAGCGCGTCAGGCTGAACTCGGTGGACTCGGTCGGGCCGCGCGTGCGCCGGTAGACGTCGCGCAGCTGGCTTTGCGCCAGCGGCGCAATCGAAATCGGCACCGATGCGCGGCGCAGGATGGAATGCGCGAGCGTATGAAAAGCGACCGACTCCCTCGGGTCGTACCCGATGTAGATAGTGATCACGCCCTAGATCGGTTTCACACCCTATAGCCGGTAGGCGACGGTGGTCATGACCTTCGAAGCAAGGCGCATCGCGCGCTTGACCGGCTCGGGGAGCTCGGCCGCGCCGAGCTCGATGGCGCTCGCGCGATG
>DATADT010000492.1:0-1805 GCA_036258355.1 Burkholderiales bacterium | reverse complement strand
CCCGACTGGGAGCACTACCAGACCGTGAACCGGCGCTTCGCGGACGTGGTCGCCGACGAGGCGCGCACCGACGATCCGATCGTGCTGGTGCAGGACTACCACTTCGCGCTCCTGCCGCGCATGGTGCGCGAGCGCCTGCCGCGCGCCACGATCATTACCTTCTGGCACATCCCATGGCCCAACCCCGAGGCCTTCGGCATTTGTCCCTGGCGCGAGGAACTCCTCGAGGGCATGCTCGGCTCCTCCATCCTCGGCTTCCATACGCAGTTCCACTGCAACAACTTCTTCGATACCGTCGATCGCTTCCTCGAGGCGAGGGTCGACCGCGAGACGTTCACCATCTCCTACGGCGGCGATCCAACCGAGGTGCGCAGGTACCCGATCTCGATCGAGTGGCCGCCTTCGGCGCTCGTGCTTCAGCCGCCGGTGGCCGAGTGCCGTCTCCGGGTGCGCGAGCGCCTGGGGCTGCATCCCGACGTGCGGATCGGAGTGGGCGTCGACCGGCTGGACTACACCAAGGGCATCCTCGAGCGCTTCGCCGCGATCGAGCGCCTGCTCGAGCTCGAGCCGCGCTGGATCGGTCAGTTCTCATTCATCCAGGCGGCGGCGCCGTCGCGCACCTCCATCGACGAGTACCAGAACCTCGAGGCGCGCGTGCGCTCGGTGGCGGCGCGCATCAACGAGCGCTTCGGCCGGCCCGGCTGCTTGCCGATCGTGCTGAGGATCGAGCACCACGACGCGGTGCAGGTGTACGAGATGTACCGCGCGGCGGACCTGTGCTACGTGTCGAGCCTGCACGACGGCATGAACCTGGTGGCGAAGGAGTTTGTCGCCGCGCGCGACGACGAGCAGGGCGTGCTGCTGCTCTCCCAGTTCACCGGCGCCGCGCGCGATCTTGCTGAGGCTCTTATCGTGAACCCCTACGACATCGAGCAAAGTGCCGCGGCAATGCACCTCGCGCTCACCATGTCGCCCGAGGAGCAGCGCGCGCGCATGCGCAGCATGCGCAACCTCGTTCAGGAGTTCAACGTCTACCGCTGGGCCGGGCGCATGCTGCTCGACGCCGCGCGCATGCGCCACCGCGGCCGCGTCATGGCGCGCGCGCGGGCGGCGCGCCGCCGCTCCAGCGCGCTCGTCTAGGAATGCCGCCGGCCGTCTTGCCTCCTTTCGACTGCAACTGGGCTTTCTTTCTCGATTTCGACGGCACGCTGATCGACATCGCGGCCACGCCGGAATCGGTCGATGCGAGCCCGGCCGAGATCGCCCTTCTCGCGGAGCTGTGGCGCGCGACGAAGGGCGCGCTCGCGCTGATCAGCGGGCGCTCGATCGCACGCATGGACGAGCTCTTCGCGCCGCTGGTGCTGCCGGCGGCCGGCCAGCACGGCGCGGAGCGGCGCGACGCCCAGGGCCGGCGCCACCGCTACCGCTTCCCCGCGCAGGCGCTGCGCCCGGTCGCGGGCGGCATCCGCAGCTTTGCGGCCCGGCATCGCGGGCTCGTGTTCGAAGACAAGGGCGCGAGCGTCGCGCTCCACTATCGGCTCGCGCCCGAGCTCGCCGGCGCGGCGTACGATGCGGTGCGCGAGGCGGCCCAGCCGCTTGGCGACGCGGTCGAGGTGCAGGGCGGCAAGATGGTGGTCGAGCTCAAGCCCGCCGGCTGCGACAAGGGCCGCGCGATCGAGACCTTCATGCAGGAGGCGCCGTTCGCCGGCCGCGTGCCGGTGTTCCTCGGCGACGACGTGACCGACGAATTCGGCTTTCGCGTCGTCAACCGCCTCGGCGGCCACTCGGTGAAGGTTGGCGAAGGC
>DATADT010000491.1:0-2508 GCA_036258355.1 Burkholderiales bacterium | reverse complement strand
AGGCCGCTTGTCGGTCCAACGAGGCGCAGATCTTACTGCGCCGCAGTAGCACGCTCGACCCGGAGCCCGCTCTCATGCCCGCCGCCCGCAGCCGCTCCATTCACCACACGCCTCGTCGGTCTGAGGCGAAGCCTCGTTAGGATTTGGGGTCGACGTATTCCTCGAAGGTTATTTCCTACTATGTTCCTACCAACAGTGAGTTGTGATGGTGGCCAAGGGCGGAATCGAACCACCGACACAAGGATTTTCAGTCCTCTGCTCTACCAACTGAGCTACTTGGCCGCCGGGGGATATGTCGGGAGGCGCGGATTATAGCAAGCACCGCTACGCGGCTTCGGCTTCGGCTAGGGTCTGCAAGCGTCACTACGCGGCTTCGCGCTGCGGCACGACAGGCAGGCGGGGAAAGATCACCGTGAACACGCTGCCGCGCTCGGCCGGGTTCGGACGCACCTGCACCGATGCCCGGTGCTGCGCGGCGATGGAGCGCACGATTGGCAGGCCGAGCCCGGTGCCGGTCGCCTCATTGCCCGCGGCGCGATAGAAGCGCTCGAAAATCAGCTCGCGGTCGGACTCGCCGATGCCGACGCCGTCGTCCTCGATCTCGACCGTCACCACTTCGCGCGTCGAGTTGTCCACAGCCACGCGCGCGGTGACCCGGCCGCCCGGCGGGGTGTAGCGCACCGCGTTGTCGACCAGGTTGTTGAGCAGCTCGTGCAGCAGGAGGCGGCTGCCTTCGACCATCGCCGGACCGGGCGCGCCCTCGAAGCCGAGGTCGATGCGCTTGGCGAGTGCCTGCTCGACCCATTCCTGCGTCACTTCGCGCGCGAGCGCATTCAAGTCCACGGGCTCGAACTTCGGCGGCGTCTCGCTCTGCGAGCGCGCGAGCGACAGCAGCTGCGAGATCATGCGCGTCGCGCGCTCGACGCTCGAGCGGATGCGCTCGAGACTCGCGCGCAGGTCGGCGGGATCCTTCTGTCGCAGCGCGAACTCGAGCTGGGTGCGCAGTCCAGCGAGCGGCGTGCGCATCTGGTGCGCAGCGTCAGCGATGAATCGCTCCTGCGCGCGCATCGTGGTGGAGAGCCGCTCCATGACGCCGTTGAACGCCTCGATCAGCGGCGCCACCTCCTCCGGCACCTCGCGCACGTCGATGGGCGAAAGATCGCCCGGCCGCCGGCCGAGCAGGCGCTGGCGCAACCGCTCGAGCGGCTGCGTACCGCGCTGCAGGCCGAACCAGGCGAGAAGCGCGACCACCGGGAAGAGGAAGAACTGCGGAATGATGATGCCGGCGATGATTTCGTTGGAAAGCCGCTGACGTTTGTTGAGCGTCTCGCCGACCTGCACGACGACGCGGCGATGCGGCGCCTGCGGGTCGAACATGAACATGTAGGCGACGCGCACCGGGTCGCCGTGCCATTCGGCGTCGCCGAAGTAGACGATGTGCTGAGCTTGCCCTTCCTCGGGAAAGATCTCCGCGAGATCGCGGTCCCCGGCGAGCACCTCGCCGCGCGTGCCGCGCACCTGGAAGTAGATCGTGTCGAGCTCGTCCGTGCGCAGGAAGCTCGAGGCCGCCGCGGGCAGCGCGAAGCGCACGCCTCCCTTCTTGTCGGCGCCGAAGCTCACGTGGCGGGCGAGCGCGTTCACCGAGTCGGCGAGCGCGCGGTCGTACGGGATGTTGGAGATCGCGTTCGCGATCCAGAACGTCACCACCACCGACAGCGGCCAGAGGATGATGAGGGGAGCAAGCAGCCAGTCGAGGATCTCGACCAGCAGGCTGAGCGGGTTGCTAGCGGGAGTCCGACTTTTCAAGGCTGTAGCCCAGCCCGCGCACGGTGACGATGCGCACGCCGCCGGGCTCGAGCTTCTTGCGCAGCCTGTGCACGTACACCTCGATCGCGTTGGGCGATACTTCCTCGCCCCACTCGCACAGATGCGAGACGAGCTGGTCCTTGGACACCAGGCGCCCGGCGCGACTGAGGAAGATCTCGAGCAGGCTCACCTCGCGCGCCGAGAGCTCGAGCGGCTCGCCGTTCAGGCGCGCGACGCGTCCCACCTGGTCGTACGTAAGGGAGCCGTGTCGCAATAGCGTCGGGCCGCCAGCCATGCCGCGACGCGTGAGCGCGCGCACGCGCGCCTCCAGCTCAGCGAGCTCGAACGGCTTGGCGAGGTAGTCGTCGGCGCCAGCGTCGAGGCCGCGTACCCGGTCGTTGACCCCGTCGAGCGCGGTGAGGATGAGAACCGGCACGCGCGAGTCGCGCGCGCGCAACCGCTTGAGTACGTCCAGCCCGGATTTCTTCGGCAGCCCGAGATCGAGGATCAGGAGGTCAAAGTCGTCGGTGTCGAGCGCCGTATCCGCCTCGACGCCGTTCTTCACCCAGTCCACCGCGTAGCCCGACTGCCGCAGCGTGCGCGAGACGCCGTCGGCCAGGATCGCGTCGTCCTCCGCGACTAGGATCCTCATGCGGCTCAGTTTAATACAAAGCGCAAGGCGAAAAAAAAGGGCGCCGAAGC
>DATADT010000490.1:0-2741 GCA_036258355.1 Burkholderiales bacterium | reverse complement strand
AGGCTAGTGCCGTGCGTGGCGGGAGCCCTGCTCCTGCACCTCGAGCTCGATCTCCATCTCGCCCGCGCGCTCGAAGCGAAGCCGCATCGTGAACCGCTCGCCCTTCTTAAGCGGCTGCGCGATGTCGACCAGCATGAGATGCGAGCCGCCCGGGCGCAGCGTGACGCGCTCGCGCGCGGGGATCTCGAAGTCCTTTACCTGCCGCATCCGCATGACATCTCCGTCGCGCTCCGTAACGTGCATCTCGACGCGCTGCGCCACCGGGGCCGAAGCCGCGACGAGCCGGTCGGGCTGCGTACCGGTGTTGCGGATCTCCATGTAGCCGACGGCGACCTTCGCGCCCGGCGGCGTCGCGCGCGACCACGGGTGGCGCACCTGGATGTCGCCCTTCTCATGGTTATGGGGCCAGGCGCTGCCTGCATGGCACAGAACCAGCACGAAAACGACAGCCCATGCCTTCATTGCGACTTCCGATTTTCCTCTTCCTGGAGCTTGCGCCACAGGATTTTGCCGGTCGCGGTCTTCGGCAGCTGCTCCACGAACTCGATGACGCGCGGCACCTTGAACGCCGCCATGCGTTCGCGCGCCCAGTCGATGATGTCCTTGGAGGAAGTGTACTTCGAGTTCGTCTTCAGCACGACGACCGCCTTGACCGTCTCGCCGCGGTAGCCGTCGGGCGTGCCGATGACGCAGGCCTCCTGGATCGCCGGGTGCGCGTAGAGCATCGACTCGACCTCGGCCGGCCAGACCTTGAAGCCCGAGCAGTTGATCATGCGCTTCAGCCGGTCGGTGATGAAGAAGTAGCCCTCTTCGTCGTAGTAGCCGAGGTCGCCGGTGCGGAAGAAGCGCTTGCCGTCGTGCTCGAGGAAAGCCTGCGCGGTGGCCTGGGGCTGGTTCCAGTAGCCGCGGAAGACCTGCGGGCCGTGGACGACGATCTCGCCGACCTCGTGCGGCCCGAGCTCGTGGAAATCCTGCAGATCAAGAACCCGCGCATCGGTGTTGTGGATCGGAATGCCGGCGCACTGGCGCTTCGGCCGATGCGGCGGATTGATGTGCGTCGGCGCCATGGTCTCCGAAAGTCCGTAGCCCTCGACGAACGGCAGGCCGATCACCTGCTCCAGGCGCCGCGCGAGCGCCTCGGGCATCGCCGCGCCCCCGCCGCCGAGGACGCGGAGCGACGAAAGGTCGTACTGGTTGAGGTTCGGATTGGACAGGAAGTCCACCAGCATCGTGGTGATGGCCGACCAGTTGGTGACCCGCGCGCGCTCGATCTGCATCACGGCGCAATCGCGGTCCCAGCGCGACAGCACGATGAGCGTCGCAGCAATGTGAATCGGCGCATTCATCCCCGCCTGCATGCCGGTCACGTGGAACATCGGCATCGCGCAAAGCACCACGGTCTCGTCCTGCGCGCCGCGCCAGTGGAGGTAAGGGACGGTGGTCGCCTGGACGTTCGCGTGCCCATGCATGCAGCCCTTCGGCTTGCCGGTGGTCCCGGACGTATACGGCATGACGGCCAGGTCGTCCGGTCCGGCGAGGTGCGGCCCCGGCGCCAGGTTCTCCGCCAGCATTTCTCTCCACGTCCCGGGCCCCGCGGCACCGACGAAGTCGGGGATCGGCAAGTCGGTCGGGGCTTTCAGGTAGTCCGAATAGACGACCGGGAGGACGCGCTCGAGTGCGAGCGGCGCGATCTCGCGCAGCACGTCGTTGCCCGCAATCGCGGCGACGGCGCCGGAGTCCTCGACGTAGTGGCGCAGCTCCTCGGTGCGGTTCATCGGGTTCACCGGGACTACGACCGCGTCGGCGCGCAGGATGGCGTAATAGGCGATCACGAACTGCGGGCTGTTCTGCGCGTAGAGCAGCACGCGGTCGCCGCGCGCTACGCGGTAGCGCCGTTGAAGCCAACCGGCAAGCGCGTCGACCTGGCGCTTGAGCTCGGCATAGCTCAGGCGGCTGCCGTAGTAGTCGATTGCCGTGCGCTCGGGGTGCTTCGCCGCGCTCGCCGCGAGGTTCGCGTAGACGCTGACTTTCGGCACCTCCAAAGTCCGCGGCTGGCCGGGCGGCCAATGGGCGAAATGGCGCGTGAACATCAGACCGGGTGGCGCTCGACCGCGCTTTCTTTCCAGCGAATCCCGGTGCCGGGCGTCGACGGCACGTGCGCCTGGCCGTCCTTGATCCGGAGCGGCTCCTCCAGCACGGCGTCGGCCCAGTCGACGTACTCGAGGAAGTGGCAGGTCGGCGTAGCGGCGAGCAGGTGGCAGCTCACCTCCGGGAAAAGGTGGCTCGACATCTCCACCCCCGCGGCCTGCGCGAGCGCGGCCGCACGCATCCAGCCGGTCACGCCGCCGATGCGCTCGGCGTCCGGCATCACGTAGTCGCAAGCGCCGGCAGCGAGCGCCTGCGCCATCTGCTCGGGGCCCATGAAGTTCTCGCCGATCTGAATCGGGGTTCTCACTTCTTCTCTCACCCGATGGCATCCCGCGAAGTCATCGGCCCGGATCGGCTCCTCGATCCAGTGGACGCCGCCTTCGTCGTCGATCATGCGCCCGCGGCGGATAGCTTCGGCGACGGTGAGCCCCTGGTTGAAGTCCACCATGAGAGTGACCTCGGGCCCGATCTGCTTTTTCACCGCTTTGAGAGCTTTCAGATCCTCTTCGGCCGAAGGCCTTCCGAGCCGCAGCTTGATCGCCCGAAAGCCTTCTTCGACAAGCTCGCTCGCTTCTCTTGCCAACTTGTCCAGA
>DATADT010000489.1:0-7119 GCA_036258355.1 Burkholderiales bacterium | reverse complement strand
CGAGAAGGGCCGTTCCACGGGTGAGGTCGCAGTCACGGACGACGTGGGATCGTTGCGCGAGACCCTGCGCGAGCAGGACGAGATCCAGAGCCGCGGCACGGTCGCGCTCGCCGCCGGCAGCCTGAGCATGACGCTCGCCTACCTGCTCTGGCTGATCCGCGGCGGCGCGCTGGTCGCGAGCGCGCTTTCGGCCCTGCCCGCGTGGCGCATCCTCGATCCGCTTCCGGTCCTCGCCCGAGTGTCTGACGACGAGGACGAGGAAGAAGCCGACGACGAGATTGACGACGACACGATCGTCTCGTTTGCCGACGAGCCGACCCGCGCGCGGCAGTGAAAATCCTCGGCACAAAAGCCTACGTCGCGATCGGCCTCGGGGCGATCGTCACCACCGCGGTGGTGTTCGCCATGCTGCTCGGACTGCTCCCCGACCGGCTGGGTGCTCAGCGCGCGGGACGGGTGAGCCTGGCTGAATCCGTGGCCGGCGCCGCATCCGCCTTGCTCACGGTGGAGGAAGAGCGACGGCTCCAATCGCTTATGCATTTCGTCATAGGCCGCAATCCGGCGGTGCTGTCGATCGCGGTGCGCGAGCGAAGCGGGCGCGTCCGGGTTTCGGCCGGCGAGCACGCGGCACACTGGGAGGCGCTCGAGGACGGCTTGTCTTCCGACACGCAGCTCGTGGTGCCGATCTGGGCCGACCAGCGCCGCTGGGGGCAGCTCGAAATGCGCTTCAAGCCGCTGATCAGCCCCGGGATCCGCGGCGTGGCCGAATGGCCAGGCGTCGCGCTGATGGCGTTTCTCGCCTCGACCTGCCTGGTCGCTTTCTACTTCTATCTCGGGCGCGTGCTGCGCCAGCTCGATCCTTCGCGCGCGATTCCGGGGCGGGTGCGCGCGGCGCTCGATACTTTGACCGGGGGCTTGCTGGTCGTCGATCGCAGCGAGCATATCGTGCTCGCGAACGAGTCGTTCGCCCGCCTGCTCGGAAAATCGCCCGGAGCGCTGGTCGGAACCGCGGTGGCCGCCATGCCTTGGGTGGGCGAGACTGCCGCCGCGAGCTACCCCTGGACGCGCGCGCTGCGCGACGCGGTAGTCCAGCGCAACCAGACGATCCGGCTGAAGGATTCGGTTGGCGTCGTGCGCACCTTCTTGCTGAACTGCTCGCCCGTCCTCGGCGCCGGTGAAACCCCCGGCGGAGTGCTCGTGAGCATGGAGGACATCACCGAGCTCGAGAAGAAGGAGGTCGAGCTCAAGGCCGCTCGTGACGAGGCCGAAGCGGCGAACCGCGCCAAGAGCGAGTTTCTTGCCAACATGAGCCACGAGATCCGCACCCCTATGAACGCCGTGCTCGGCTTCACCGAGCTCCTGCGGCGGGGGTTCGGCAAGAACGAGCGCGAGACCAGCAAGTACCTCAATACGATCCACGCGAGCGGCAAGCATCTGCTCGCCCTGATCAACGACATCCTGGATCTGTCGAAGGTCGAGGCCGGGAAGCTCGAAGTCGAGCGCATCGCCTGCTCGCCACACGTGATCGTGCGCCAGGCGGTGCTCGAGCTCGAGGTGAAGGCGCGGGAGAAAGGCATCGGGCTGCGGTTCGCCGCCACGAGCCCGGTTCCGCAGACCGTCCGCAGCGATCCGCTGCGGCTGCGGCAGATCATCCTCAACCTCGCCAACAATGCGATCAAGTTCACCGACCGCGGCGGCGTGCGGATCGAAGCCTGCCTGGTTGCCGGGGCGCTCCCGCGTTATTCGCTGAAGGTGATCGATACCGGCATCGGCATCCCGGCCGACAAGTTGGGCTCGGTGTTCGAGGCATTCGCTCAGGCCGACAGCGCGATCACGCGCAAGTACGGGGGCACCGGCCTCGGTCTCGTGATCAGCCGCAAGCTCGCACGGGTGCTCGGCGGGGACGTCACGGTGGAGAGCGAACCCGGCAAGGGCAGCGCCTTTACCTTGACCTTCGAAACGGGGCCGCTCGAGGGTGTGCACATGCTCGCGCCGGAGGCGGTGCAGGAAGATCAGGGCGAGAGCGCGGTTCCCGCGGCGAGCCGCTGGAGCATCCCGTCGGCGCGCGTGCTGGTGGTCGACGACGGAGCCGAGAACCGCGAGCTGGTCTCGCTCGTGCTGTCGCAGCAGGGCCTGTGGGTCGAAGAGGCCGAGGACGGCCGGGTCGCGGTCGAGATGGCGAAGAAGGGCGGCTTCGACCTGATCCTGATGGACATGCAGATGCCCGTCATGGACGGCTACGCCGCCACCCGCGCGATTCGTGCCGCAGGCCTGAAGGTCCCGATCGTGGCGCTGACCGCAAACGCGATGCGCGGCTTCGAGGCGGACATGAGCCAGGCCGGCTGCGATGTTTTCCTAACCAAGCCGATCGACATCGACGCGATGGTCGGCGCGGTAGCCTCGCTCCTCGGCGGAAGCAACATCAAGCCGGTGGCGGGCACCGCGGCTCCCGCGCCGGCGGCGGCGGAGGCCGCCCCTGCGATCACTTCGCGACTGGCGGGCGACAAGCGGCTCGTGCCGATCGTGCACAAGTTCCTGCGCAAGCTGCACGAGCGGCTGGCCGAGGTACCGGAGCTGGAGGCGCGCAACGATTATCGCGAGCTCGCGAACTTCGCCCACTGGCTGCGCGGCTCCGCGGGCTCGATGGGATACGACGCGTTCACGAGCCCCGCGGCCGATCTCGAAGCCGCGGCCAAGGACGCAGAGGGCGAACGGGTCGCTCAACTTCTGAACCAGGTGAGGGACATGGCGCGGCGGGTGGTCGCGCCGGATGAAACCTCGGCAGCCGCTTGAGCACGCATCATGGCGCCGCGATGAGCCGATCGACGGGGAGCTCCCAGGCGACTGGCGCAGGACGCGACATCGCGCTCGGCGAGCTGCGTGACGCCCTCGTGATGATGATCGACGACGAGCCGCTGGTGATCGAGCTTACCGAAGCGTTCCTCCAGGATGCCGGTTTCCGGCGCTTCACGTCGACCGCGGATGCCGCCGCCGCCATCCCGACGCTGCTGCGCGAGCGTCCCGACGTGGTGCTGCTCGACATCAACATGCCCCGGGTGAGCGGTTTCGACGTGCTGGCCAAGATGCAGGCCGAGCCGGTGCTCAAGCACATTCCGGCGATCGTCCTGACCTCCGCGGACGATGCCGACACGAAGCTCAGGGCGCTGGAGCTGGGGGCGAGCGATTTCCTGCGCAAGCCGGTCGACCCGAGCGAGCTCGCGCTGCGGGTCAGGAATACCCTCGCCGCAAAAGCGCACCGCGAGGCGCTGCGCAAGACTTTCGCGCGCTACATCTCGCCGCGCCTCGCCGAGGGCATTCTCGACGGGTCCGCTGCACCGTTCGCCTCGCCGCCGCAGCGGGCCGACGTCGTGGCGCTGTTCGCGGACCTGCGCGGCTTTACCAGCATCACCGAGTCGATCGACGTGCAGGAAGTGGTCGGCATGCTGAACGAGTTCTTCTCGGCCCTCACCGACGCGACCTACCGGCACGAGGGCACGATCTTCAACATGGCGGGCGACAGCCTGCTGCTCGGGTTCAACGTGCCGTTTCCGCAGCCCGATGCCGCCCCCCGCGCATGGCGTACCGCCGCCGAAATCCTTTCGCTCGTCGGCGACGCGGCGGCGGGCTGGCACGCGCGTCACGGCATTTCTACCGGGGTCGGCATCGGCATCTGCCGCGGCCACGCCGTTATCGGCAACATCGGCTCCCCGCATTACATGAGCTACACCATGATCGGCAACGCGGTGAATGCCGCGGCGCGCCTCATGCAGATCGCGCAAGCCGGCGAGGCGCTGGTCTCCGGCAACTTCTACACCGCGATCCGCGACCTCGTGCCGGCGAACCGGGTGGAATCGCTCGGCCTCGTCACCCTGCGCGGCCGGTCGGAGCCGATGCCGGTTTACTCCATCCGGGCTTAGTGGCCCAGCACCTGGCTCAGAGTTTAGTGGCCTAGCACCTGGCTGAGAAACAGCTTCGCCCGGTCGGTCTTTGGCGCGCCGAAGAACTCGGCCGGCGGTGCGGCCTCGACTATGCGGCCGCCGTCCATGAACACCACGCGGTCGGCGACCGTCCGGGCAAAGCCCATCTCGTGCGTGACCACCACCATGGTCATGCCTTCGCGCGCGAGCTCGACCATGACATCGAGCACTTCCTTGATCATCTCGGGGTCGAGCGCCGAAGTGGGCTCGTCGAACAGCATCAGCTTCGGCCGCATGCACAGCGCGCGCGCGATCGCCACGCGCTGCTGCTGGCCGCCCGAGAGCTGCGACGGGTATTTGCCCGCCTGCTCGGGGATCCGCACGCGCTCGAGGAAATGCATGGCGGTCTCCTCCGCCTCCTTGCGCGGAACGTGCTTCACCCACACCGGGGCGAGCGTGAGGTTCTCGAGCACCGTGAGGTGCGGAAACAGGTTGAAGCTCTGGAACACCATGCCGACTTCGCGCCGCACGAGATCGGTCTTCTTCGGATCGTCGTCGAGCTCCACGCCGTCGACGATGACGCGCCCGGCCTGGTGAACCTCCAGCCGGTTGACGAGGCGGATGAGCGTGGATTTGCCCGAGCCGGACGGGCCGCACACCACGACCTTCTCGCCGCGCGACACCGTGAGGTCGACGTCTTTCAAGGCCTGGA
The DNA here is from genome assembly GCA_036258355.1 of Burkholderiales bacterium. Classification (GTDB taxonomy): domain Bacteria; phylum Pseudomonadota; class Gammaproteobacteria; order Burkholderiales; family SG8-39; genus SCGC-AG-212-J23. The sequence goes on along the minus strand of DATADT010000489.1, from coordinate 2,490 downwards.
ACATGCCGAACCACTTGCTCACCTTGATCATCTCGATCATCGCTGGTGCTCCAGGCCCTTGCTATAGCGCGACATGGAATAGCAGAACACGAAATAGACGATCGACGCGAAGAGATAGGCCTCGACGCCGAACCCGGTCCAGGCCGGCTCGTTGAGCGAGATCTTGACCGTCGAGAGCAGATCGAACAGGCCGATGATCAGGACGAGCGAGGTGTCCTTGAAGAACGCTATGAACGTGTTCATGAGCGGCGGCACCGAGATGCGCAGCGCCTGCGGCAGAATGATGAGGTAGGTGCGCCGCCAGTACGGCAGCGCGAGCGCGTGCGCGGCGTCGTACTGCCCCTTCGGAATCGCCTGCAGGCCGCCGCGCACCACCTCGGCGAGATACGCCGCGGCGAACATGATCATCGCGATCTGCGCGCGCAGCAGCTTGTCGATCGTCACCCCGTGCGGCAAGAAGAGCGGCAGCATGACCGAGGCCATGAACAGCAGCGAAATCAGCGGCACGCCGCGGATGAGCTCGATATAGCCCACGCACAGGCCCCGGATCACCGGCATGTCGGAGCGGCGGCCGAGCGCGAGCAGGATCGAGAGCGGAAACGCGACCGCCACGCCGAACGTCGTGAGGAGGAGCGTCAAGATGAGCCCGCCCCAGCGTTCGTTCTCCACGTAAGGCATGCCTAATATGCCGCCCCACATCAGGATTCCGATGACTGTCAGGCCGGCGAGCCAGACGAGCGTCAGCCACCACTTCCAGAACTGCCGAATCGCCGAGAAGATCCACAGGCCGATGAGGAGCACGGTCGCGATCGCCGGCCGCCAGTGCAGTTCGTAGGGATAGGTTCCGAAGAGGATGAACCGGTGCTTCTCGGCGATGAAGCCCCAGCATGCGCCTTCGGCGGCGCGGCACGCCTTGGAGTCGGGCTTCCAGACCGCGTCGAGGAAGGCCCAGTCGATGAACGGCGGAAGAAGGTTGAAGAGAAGAAGGATAACCACCACGGTGAACAGAGTGCTGACCCAGCCGGCGAACAGGTTTTCGCGGATCCACTTCATCGGAACGCCACGTGTGCGTTGTACCAGTTCATGAAAGCCGAAATCGACAGGCTGATGGTGAGGTACACCGCCATGATGATCGCGATGCCCTCGATCGCCTGGCCGGTCTGGTTCATGGTGGTGTTCGCGATCGAGACGAGATCGGGATAGCCGATCGCCACCGCGAGCGAGCTGTTCTTGGTGAGATTCAGGTACTGGCTCGTGATCGGCGGCACGATGACGCGCAGCGCCTGCGGCAGGATCACGAGGCGCAGCGCATGCGCGCGCGACAAGCCGAGCGCGTGCGCCGCCTCGCCTTGGCCGCGGTCCACCGCCAGGATCCCTGCGCGGACGATTTCCGCGATGAAGGCCGCGGTATAGGCGGCGAGGCCGATCAGCAGCGCGGCGAACTCCGGCGTGAGGGTCGCGCCGCCGACGAAATTGAAGCCCTGCAGCTCCGGTGCGCTGGAGAACGTGGGAAAGAAGATCCCGCGGTTGGAGAGGTACACCCCTGGCAGCGGCGACAGCGCCTCGCGCGGGCCCGGTAGTCCCTCGGTGACGACCGCATACCAGAAAAAAAGCTGCACGAGCAGCGGCACGTTGCGCATGAACTCCACGTACGCCGCGGCGACGTTTCTGAGCAGGAAGTTCTTCGACAGCCGCGAAAGCCCGATCGCCGCGCCGAGCGCGGTGGCCGTCACGATGCCGATCAGCGCGACTGCGAGCGTGTTGGTGAGCCCTACGACCAGTGCGCGCAGATAGGTGTCCGAGGCGCTGTAGCGCAGGAACGCGGACTCTCCGATCTCGAACCCCGCCTCACGCCCGAGAAAGCGGAAGCCGCTCGCGATGCGGCGCTCCTCGAGGTTCGTCATGGTGTTGGAGATCAGGAACCAGGCGACGAGCGCGGCGGCGCCGATCGCTGCCGCCTGATACGCTATCCGCCTCCCCTTCGAAGAGCGCCAGACCATGACCGAGCGCAAGCTTACCCGAGACGATCTGCGAAAAGCCGCCGAGAAATACAAGAACTGGGGGCGCTGGGGGCCCGACGACGAAATCGGCACCCTGAACTACACCCGGCCCGAGGACATCGTCGCCGCGGCGCGCCTGGTGAGGAAAGGCAAGGTGATCTCGCTCGCGCTCAACTTCGACAACCAAGGGCCTCAAGGAGCCAAGAGCAAGTACCCCGCGCTCGGGCGCATTAACCCGCTGCATACCATGCTGCGCACCGGCACGGACGCCTATGCCGGCGTGCTCGACAAGCGCGGCATCCGTGCGGCGGACGACATGGTCGTGATGCCGCTGCAATGCGGCACGCAGTGGGACGGGCTCGGGCATGTTTTCTACGAGAACTCCATGTGGAACGGCTACGACTGCCGCGAGGTCACCTCGGCCGGCGCGCAGAAATGCGGCATCGAGAAAACCAAGAACAGGATGGTCGGCCGCGGCGTGTTCCTCGAC
>DATADT010000488.1:0-12080 GCA_036258355.1 Burkholderiales bacterium | reverse complement strand
GTCTTGGGATTTCCGGCCTTGTCGATCATCAGGCCGGCGTAAAGAAAGCCCGTGTATGGCGTGCCCTCCTGCGCCATGCCCTGGATCGCCGGCACGATAATCTCGCGCATGACGCGCGCGTGGGTCTCCGGCGTGACCACGGGCGCGGGCGAATATGCGCCCATGCCGCCGGTGTTCGGCCCGGCGTCGCCGTCGCGCAGGCGCTTGTGATCCTGGCTGGTGGCGAGTGGCAGGATCTGGGCGCCGTCGCTCATGACGATGAAGCTCGCCTCTTCGCCTTCGAGGAACTCCTCGATCACCAGGCGCTCGCCCGCCGCGCCCAGGATCTTTTCGGTCATCATCCGGTCGATGGCGGCATGCGCTTCCGGAACGCTCGCCGCGACCACCACGCCCTTGCCGGCGGCGAGGCCGTCGGCCTTGATCACGATCGGCGCGCCCCGCTCGGCGACATACGCCTTGGCCGCCTCGGCGGCTTCGAAGGTGCGATGCGCGGCGGTCGGGATCTTGTGGCGCGCCATGAAGCTTTTGGCGAAGTCCTTCGAAGCCTCGAGCTGCGCCGCGGCGCGCGTGGGCCCGAAGATTTTCTGCCCCGCGTCGCGGAACGCATCCACGATGCCGGCGGCGAGCGGCGCCTCGGGACCCACCACCGTGAGATGGATCTTCTCTTTCCTGGAGAAGGCGACCAGGTCTTGAATCTCGGTGAGGGGCACATTCTCCACGCCGTTCTCGGCGGCGGTGCCGCCGTTCCCCGGCGCGACGAACACCTTCTGCACGCGCGGGCTCTGGGCGAGCTTCCAGGCGAGCGCATGCTCGCGACCTCCAGCACCCACCACCATCAGTTTCATGCTGGACAGGTTTTACATCAATGCCGGAAATGGCGCATGCCGGTGAAGAGCATGGCGATGCCGCGCTCGTCCGCGGCTGCGATCACCTCGGCGTCGCGGACGCTGCCGCCGGGCTGGATGACCGCCGCGGCGCCCGCGTCGGCCAGCGCGTCAAGGCCGTCCCGGAACGGGAAAAAGGCGTCCGAGGCGACCACCGCGCCCTTCAGGTCGAGCCTGGCGTCCTTCGCCTTCAGCGCCGCGACGCGCACGCTGTCGAGGCGGCTCATCTGCCCGGCGCCGATGGCGAGCGTGGCGCCGTCGGCACAGAACACGATGGCGTTCGACTTCACGAACTTAGCCACGCGCCAGGCGAACAGCAGGTCGCGCTCTTGCGCCTTGGTGGGGCGCTTCCGCGTTACCTCTTTCAATTCCTTCTCGTTCAGAAGCTCGGCGTCGCTCGTCTGCACGAGAAGCCCGCCGCCCACGCGCTTGTAGTCGTAGGCCTGGACTTCGTGGGACATCGGCACCTCGAGCAGCCGCAGGTTCGCTTTGGAGGCGAGCTCCTTCTGCGCTTCCGGCTCGACGCGGGGCGCGATGATCACTTCCGCGAACTGCCTGCCGAGCGCTTGGGCGGTTGTGCGGTCGACTGCGCGGTTGAAGGCGAGGATGCCGCCGAACGCGGACACCGGGTCACAGCGAAAGGCCTTGTCGTACGCTTCGAGCAGGCTATCTCCCAGGGCAACGCCGCAGGGATTGGCATGCTTGACGATCACGCAGGCGGGCTCGGCGAAGCTCTTGACGCATTCCCAGGCGGCATCCGCGTCGGCGATGTTGTTGTACGAGAGCTCCTTGCCCTGCACCTGGCGGTAGCTCGCGAGGCTGCCGGCAACCGGTCGAGCGTCGCGGTAGAGCGCGGCGCGCTGGTGCGGGTTCTCGCCGTAGCGCAGGTCCTGAAGCTTCTCGAGCTGCAACGTCAGCGTCTCCGGAAACGGGCTATCCCGGGACGAAAGGTAATTGGCGATCGCGCCGTCGTAGGCGGCGGTGTGCGCGAATGCCTTCTTCGCGAGCGCAAACCGCGTCGCCTCGGAAATCCCGCCGGCGCGCAGCTCGGACAGCACGCGCGGGTAATCGGCGGGGTCGACCAGCACCGCGACCCCGGCATAGTTCTTGGCCGCGGCGCGTAGCATCGCCGGGCCGCCGACATCGATATTTTCGATCGCCCGCTCGAGCGTGCAATCGGGATCCGCGACCGTGGCGGCGAACGGATAGAGGTTGACCACCAGAAGGTCGATCGGTCCGATGCCCGCCGCCCGGATCGCCTCCATGTGGCTCGCATCGTCGCGGCGCGCGAGCAGGCCGCCATGGATCTTGGGATGCAGCGTCTTCACCCGGCCGTCCAGCATCTCGGCGAAGCCGGTATAAGAGGAGACCTCGGTCACGGCGAGGTCCTCCTTTTGAAGAAGCTTCGCGGTGCCTCCGGTGGAGAGTATCTCGACCCCGAGGCCAGCGAGCGAGCGCGCGAGCTCGACGAGGCCCGACTTGTCCGAGACGCTGATGAGCGCCCGCTTGACCTTCGTCACTACCCTTTGATGCGCAGCTGCTGCATCTTCGTGCGAAGCGTGGCGCGGTTGATGCCGAGCATCGCGGCGGCGTGCGTCAGATTGCCCTTGGCGTGGCCGAGCACGGTCTCGATCATCGGTTTTTCGATGTTCTTCAGTACCATCTCGTAGATCGAGGTGGGCGTCTCGCCGTCCATATCCTTGAAGTAGCGCTCGAGCGAGCGCCTGACCGCGTCGGAAAGCTCGTTGCCTTTGCTCATGCGGCGAGTCTCTCGAAGTAATCGTTCACCGCGGCGCGCTGCGCGTCCGCGGCATGCAGGCGGTTGACGCTGGAACGGAACGCTTCGCCGCCGGGCAGCGAGCGCACGGTCCAGCCGATGTGCTTGCGTGCGACGCGCGCGCCGTGCTCGCCGCCGTAGAGGCTGTAGAGCCCGTCAAGGTGCTCGGCGAGCACCCGGCCCATCTCGCGAGGCGGCGGCGGCGCGAGGTGCTCGCCGGTGGCGAGGTAATGCGAGATCTCGCGGAACAGCCACGGCCTGCCCTGCGCCGCGCGGCCGATCATCACCGCGTCGGCGCCGGTTGCCTCGAGCACGCGCTTCGCGCCCTCGGGAGAGGCGATGTCGCCGTTGGCCACGACTGGGATGCGTACCGCGGCTTTGACCTCGGCGATGGTCTCGTATTCCGCACGCCCCTCGAAAGCGCAGGCGCGCGTGCGGCCGTGGATGGCGAGCGCCTGCACACCCGCAGATTCCGCGATCCGGGCAATGCGCAGCGCGTTGCGCCGCTGCCGGTCCGGGCCGGTGCGTATCTTGAGCGTGACCGGAACGTTGACCGCGGCGATCACCGCGTCGAGGATGCGCCCGACAAGCGACTCGTCTGCGAGGAGTGCCGAGCCCGCGTGGACGTTGCACACCTTCTTCGCCGGGCAGCCCATGTTGATGTCGATGATCTCGGCCCCTTCTCCGACGTTGAACCGGGCGGCGCCGGCGAGCATCTGCGGGTCGGCGCCTGCGATCTGCACTGCGATCGGCCCGGGCTCGCCCGCATGGTCCCTGCGCAGCCGGGTCTTGCGTGAACCTTGCAGCTCGGGGCGGGAACTCACCATCTCGGAGACCGCGAGCGCGGCGCCGAAGCGGCGCGCGAGGCGCCGGAACGGGCGGTCGGTGATGCCGGCCATGGGAGCGACGAACAAGCCGTTGGAAAGCGCGTAGGCCCCGATCCTCATTGCCGAGATTGCGATTCGAAGGGAAGCGGATTTTATCCGCTTTCCCTGGCAAAAAAAACGGCTCGCGCCGCTTTGTTGCTTTTTTACGGCAGCGCTGAAGCGCCGAAAATCATGCGCCGCGCGAAGAACCGCCGCGGGGCGGGAAAAATATCGAGCGCCGTCAATGCCGCGCCGGTAAAGGGGTTCGAACGAAGGAAAGCGCGCGCCAAAAAATCAGTGACACGGATTGCCGCGCCCGCGTCGAGGCCGCGGCGCGCGGCGAAAAGACGCAGCATGGCCGGGTCGCCTGCATCCGGTGCGTCGCGCATGATCCGTGCCAAGTCCCAAGCGTCGCGCAAGCCGAGATTCAAGCCCTGCCCGGCGACCGGGTGCAGGGTTTGCGCCGCGTTACCGATGTAAACGGCTCTTTCGGCGATGCATTTGTCTCTCACCCGCAGAACGAGGGGCTGCACGGCGCGCGCGGCCACGGCGAGCGGGCGGCCGGCACGCGTGCCTGCGGCTGCGCCGAGCTCCTCGAGGAACCGCTTTTCGGATGCCGAACGAAGCTCTTGTGCGCGCGCGGGGCGCATGCTCCAGACCACGGCGTAGCGTCCGGCAAACGGAAGCAGCGCGAGCGGTCCCTCGGTGGTAAAGCGCTCGTAAGCAGTTCCGGTCGCCGGCGCGCTGAAGCGCACGCTCGCTACCAGCGCATCCTGCGAATAGCGCTTTTCATCAGCGTCGGGCGCGGTGCCCTCCGCGTGCACGACGCAGCGCGCCGGGATCTCTTCGCCGACAAGAAGATCGGCGACGGCCGGATGCAAGGCCTCAAGCAAGGCCGAGTACTCGAGAACGTAGCCCAGAGCCGGCACGCCGGTATCGGCAGAATCGAACACCGTGCGGCCGAAGCCGCGTGCGCGCGAGACGTGGATCGTGTCGATTGCCGTGGTCGAGAGCGAGGGCCAGATGCCAACGCGCTCGAGGATCAGCCGGCTTGCATACGAGAGGACTATTGGGCGAAACGAGGCGGCGGACGGGGTTTTCCCCAGAAGCCGGACTTCCTTCGCTTTGCTTAGTGCAAGCGCCGCCACGCAGCCGACCGGGCCCGCGCCGCGCACAAGGACGTCAACCGCCGCCACCATCAACCGCCATCATCAATCTCCGCCGCGGGCATCGCGCATGAGCGCCTCGACGTCGGCGATCGCCTTGGGGGCTTCGGCAGTGAGCACCTCGCAACCCGCGTCGGTGACGAGCACGTCGTCCTCGATGCGTACACCGATGTTGCGCAGCCGCTCCGGGATATCGTCTTCCCCGCGAATGTAGAGCCCGGGCTCGACGGTGAGGGTCATGCCGGGCGCAAGCGCTCGCCAGGCACCCCGGCGCTTATAGTCGCCGGCATCATGCACGTCCAGCCCGAGCCAGTGGCCGGTGCGGTGCATGTAGAACCGCTTGTAGGCTTCTTTCTCGATCGCTTCCTGCAGGCTTCCGGTGATGAGCTTGAGCTCGAGCAGACCCTGGGCCAGGACGCGCACAGCAGCGTCATGCGGGTCGTTCCACGCAGCGCCGGGGCGCACGCTTTCGAGCGCCGCGCGCTGCGCGGCGAGCACGATGTCGTACACCTCGCGCTGGGCGGCGCTGAAGCGGCCATTCACCGGAAACGTGCGCGTGAGATCCGAGGCGTAGCCGTCGAGCTCGCAGCCGGCGTCAATCAGCAGCAGATCGCCGTCGCGCAGCACGGCATCGTTCGCGACGTAGTGCAGCACGCAAGCGTTCGCGCCGCCGGCGACGATCGGCGTGTAAGCAGGGGTCTGCGCGCCACTGCGACGGAACTCGTAGACGAGCTCCGCCTCGATCTCGTACTCGTAGCGCCCGGGGCGCGCGCGCTGCATGGCGCGCCGGTGCGCAGCGGCGGCGATGCGGGCAGCGCGCCGCATGATGCCGAGCTCGTGCGCGTCCTTGAGCAGGCGCATGTCGTCGATCACCGCGCGCACGTCGTGCACACGCTCGGGCGCAGCGATCCCGGCGCGCACCCGCGCGCGCACTGCGTTCACCCAGCGCAGCGCGCGCGCGTCCCACTCCGGGTCGGCGCCCATCGGGTAATACAGCGCCGACTGGTTCTCGAGCAGCCGCGCCATCTCCTGGTCGAGGCTCGCGATCGGGTGCGCCTCGTCGAAACCGAAGCGCTCGCGCGCCATCTCCGGGCCGTGGCGAAACCCGTCCCAGATCTCGCGCTCGGCGTTTCGCTCGCGACAGAAAAGAATCGATTTGCCTGCAGCGAGCACCAGGACGGCTTCCGGCTCGGTGAAGCCGGTCAGATAGTAGAAGTGGCTGTCGAAGCGGTAGGGATAGTGGCTGTCGCGGTTGCGCACGCGTTCGGGCGCCGTCGGCACTATGGCGACGGCCTCGCCGATCGCCTGCGCGAGGCGGCGACGGCGGCTCGCATAGACGGTGACGAAGTCAGCGACGTTCACGTAAGTGCTTCTCCAACTCGGCGAGGCGCTCCAAGGTGCCGACATCCTGCCATAGACCGAAGTAGAGCTCGCCGCTGAGCAGCCCGCGGCGTGCGGCGTCGTAAAGCAGCGGCGCGAGCGGCGCCTTTTCCCCCGGCGTGACGCGCCGTACCAGGCCGGGCGCCATGACCGCAACGCCTGCGTAAGTGTAGCGCGGGGCCGGCTCGTCGCCGACCGTCCCGCCGGCGAGCGAGAAGTCGCCCGCGGGCCGGTGCGGCGGATTGGGCACCAGCACGAGATGCGCGAGCCCGCCGCGAAGCTCGACCGAGCGCAGCCGCGCGAAGTCGCACTCGCAGTACACGTCGGCGTTCACCAGCAGGAACGGTTCGCGGCCGAGCAGCGCGAGCGCGTTGGCGATGCCGCCGGCGGTCTCCAGCCGCTCGCGCTCGCGCGAATACTGCACGCGCAGGTCAAAGCGCGCGCCGTCGCCGATGCGCTCCATGATGCGTTCGCCGAGATGCGAAACGTTGATCACCGCCTCGCGGAAGCCGGCGCGCGCCAGGCGCTCGAGGTGCCAGGCGATGAGCGGCTTGCCGCCGGCCTCGACCAGCGCCTTCGGCACCGAGTCGGTGAGCGGCCGCAGCCGCTCGCCGCGGCCCGCGGCGAGGAGCATGGCCTTCATTCGAGCTCGTCGAGCAGCCGCGCGAGCGGCGCAAGCTCGCGGTATCTCTGCGAGACCGAGCGCGCGTAGGCGATGAAGCGCGGCGTGTCCTGGAGGTACCGCGGCTTGCCGTCGCGGTAATTGATGCGCGCGAATATTCCGAGCACCTTGAGGTGGCGCTGCAGCCCCATCCACTCGAGCGCGCGCCAGAACCCGCCGAAGTCTGCATCCACCGGCAACCCCAGCCGTCTCGCCTTCTCCCAGTAGCGCACGACCCAGTCGAGCACGCGCTCTTCTTCCCAGCTCACGAACGCGTCGCGCACGAGCGACACCATGTCGTAGGTGATCGGCCCGAACACCGCGTCCTGGAAATCGAGCACGCCCGGGTTCGGGTCGCATACCATTAGGTTGCGCGGCATGTAGTCGCGGTGGACGTAGACCGCGGGCTGCGCGAGCGCGCTCTCGACGAGAAGGACGAAGACGCTTTCAAGGCGCTCCTTTTGCGCGGAGGACAGTTCCTTTCTGAGATGCCGGGCCACGTACCACTCCGGAAAGAGATTCATCTCCCGCCGCAGCAGGGCCTCGTCGTACGGCGGCAGCTCGCCGGGTCGCGTCGCGAGCTGCCAGTGCAGCAGCGCGTCGGTGGCATCGGCGAAAAGCGCTGCCGCGGTGGCCTCGTTGAGCGCTTCGAGGTAGGTGCGCGAACCGAGGTCGGAGAGCAGCAGGAATCCCTGATCGAGATCCTGCGCGAGAACTTCCGGCGCGTGCACTCCGGCCGCGGCGAGCATGCGCGCGACACGCACGAAGGGGCGGCAATCCTCCCTGTCGGGCGGCGCGTCCATCGTGACGAATGTCCTGCCGTCCTCGAGCGTCGCTCGCCAGTAGCGGCGAAAGCTCGCGTCCTCCGAGGCCGGGGTGAGCTCGAACGAGCGGCCGAATCGCGGAGCGAGCCAGCGCTCCAGCGCGGCACGGCGCGAATCGCCGTGTATCATTGAAAATTCTAACACCAAGGAAAAATCTCTCCGGCGCCATGGCGATGCGCTTCGCGATGCTCGCGGCCGCGCTTGCCGCCGCCGCGCCGGCAGCAGCGCAATCCGCAAAGCCGCCCGCCGAGGCCGACCGTACCACCATAGAAGCCGACGTGATCGAGGGCGTGAGCGACCTCGAGGTGAGCGGGCGCGGCAACGCCGAGATCCGGCGCGACGACATGACGATCTTCGGCGAGAGCCTGCGCTACAACCGGGAGTTCGGGCGCGCCGAAGGCGAGGGCGGGGTGCGCCTGCAGCGCGGCGCTGACCGCTTCTTCGGGCCGCGCCTGTATTACAACACGCTGGACGACACGGGCGTGTTCGAGAGCCCGAGCTATCTCCTCGAGCGCGAGCGTACGGCGCGCGGCAGCGCCGAGCGCCTGGAATTTCTCGGCCCCGAGCGCTACCGCTTCATCAACGGCAACTACACCACCTGCCGCCCCGGCCAGGAGGACTGGCGCCTCGAGGCAAGCGAGTTGGAGCTCGACTTCGAAGAGGAAGAAGGCACCGCGGTCCACCCGCGGCTGCGCTTTTTCGACACCACCATCGTTGCTTCACCGTACGCGGTGTTCCCGATCGGCGACCGGCGCAAGAGCGGCCTGCTCACGCCGTATTACGCCCAGACCAGCCAGCGCGGCTTCGAGGTCGGAATTCCGTACTACTGGAACATCGCGCCCGAGTACGACGCCACGTTCACCCCGGTTTTCATGGGTAAGCGCGGCTACCAGTTGAAGAGCGAGGCGCGTTATCTCGGACGTCCCTACGCCGGAGAGCTGAGGTACGAAATCCTGCCCGAAGACCGCGAAACCAACACCACGCGCGAAGGCGTGTCGTGGCAGCATAGGCATAATTTCCCGCGCAACGTAGTGGCGCAGGTCGACTACAACCGGGTCTCCGATGACTTCTACTTCGTGGACCTGGCGAGCACGGTGAAGCAGGTCTCCGTCGGAAACCTGCCGCAGGACGGGCACGTCACCCACGGCGGCTCGCTCGGTCTCGCCCCCTATTCGCTACAAGCGCGCGTGCAGCGGTTCCAGACGCTGCAGGACCCGCTTGCGCCGATCGTGCCGCCGTACCACCGGGTGCCGCAGGTCACTTTCAACGGCGCCTATAACGACATCGCGGGCGCGTTCGACTCGGCCCTGCCGCTCGAGTACGTGGCCTTCGAACACTCTACGCTCGTCGACGGCTCGCGCGCCTCGATGACCCCGATGCTCGCGCTGCCGCTTCTCGCCCCGGGCTGGTTCTTTACCCCCAAGCTCGGGCTGCGCTACGCGTCCTACAGCCTTTCGCTCGAAGAGCCGGCGAAGACGCCCGATCTGTTCGTGCCGTGGGGCAGCCTGGATAGCGGCCTCGTGTTTGAGCGCGCTTCGGGCATCTTCGGCGAAGGTTCGACGCAGACGCTCGAGCCGCGACTGTTCTACGTGTACATCCCCTACCGCAACCAGGACGCCATACCGCTTTTCGACACCGCGCTCGCCGAGTTCAATTATGTGCAGCTTTTCACCGAGAACCGCTTCGTCGGTGGTGACCGCTTCGGCGACGCGAACCAGCTGACGCTCGCGCTCACCACGCGCCTGCTGCAGGCGAACGGCGCCGAACGGCTGCGCGCGACCATCGGGCAGCGCTATTATTTCGAAGACGAGCGCGTCGGTCTCACGCCGACATCGCCGCTGCGCACGGCGGAGGAATCCGACATCCTCGCCTCGGTCGGCGCGCGGCTCGGCGCCATGTGGACCTTCGACGTTACCACCCAGTACAACCGCCCCCTGCAACGCTGGGAACGGGTCTCTACGGCGGTCAGCTACCGACCCGAGCCCACCAAGGTGCTCAATGCGAGCTATCGGTTCCAGCGCGACGTGCTCCAGCAGGTGGATATCTCGGGGCAGTGGCCGCTCAGGCCGGGCTGGTACGGCGTGGGGCGCTACAATTACTCGATCCAGGACGACAAGTTGCTGGAGGGCCTGGCAGGCATCGAGTACAACGCGGGGTGCTGGGTGTTTCGCGCAGTAGCCGCGCGTATCCAGGCAGCGGCACAGGTGAGCTCTACGGCATTCATCTTCCAGATCGAATTCAACGGCATCGGGGCGCTCGGCACCGACGAGGTGGTGAACATACTGAGGCGCAACGTGCCCGGCTATTCCGTGACGAACCCGGCCGATTCGCAGTTCACCCCGCCAAGCGCTCGTCCCAGGCTTCCGTTTGAGCAGGTGTATTGAGGGAATGAAAGTCTTTTTCCCGCTCCTCTTTCTCGTCCTTCCGTTACCCGTCGCCGGGCAGGGCGTCTTACCGGTCGACCGCATCGTGGCGGTAGTGAACAAGGACGTGATAACCGCCAGCGAGCTCGCCGATGCAGTGGCGGCGGCGCAGCGCCAGCTGCGGCGGCAGAAGACGCCGCTGCCGGAGCGCGGTCTGCTCGAGCGCCAGATGCTCGAGCGGCTGATCCTGGACAAGGCACAGCTGCAGCTCGCGCGCGACAAGGGCATCCGGATCGACGAGCTGCAGCTCGACCGCGCGGTGCAGCGCGTGGTGCAGAACAACAACGTGAGCCTGGCCGATTTTCGCCGCGCGTTGGAGCGCGACGGCGTGTCGTTCCAGGCCTGGCGCGAGGACCTGCGCGAGCAGATGGTGCTGACACGCGTGCGCGAGCGAGAGGTCGACGACCGCATCCAGGTGAGCGACACGGAGATCGACCTCTTCCTCGCCGAGGTGCAGACGAAGCCCGACACGCGAGTCGAATACCAGATCTCCCACATCCTGGTGCGCGTGCCTGAGCAGGCGAGCCCGGAGCGCATCGAGGCGGCGCGCGCCCGCGCGCAGAAGGCGCTCGCCGAGGCGCGCGCGGGCGCCGACTTCGCGACCCTCGCGGCGAGCTACTCCGACGCCCCCGACGCGCTGCAGGGCGGCGAGGTCGGCTGGCGCAGCCACGACCGGCTGCCCGAGCTCTTCTCCAGCGCGCTCGCGCGCCTGCAGCCCGGCACCGTGAGCGAGGTCCTGCGTAGTCCGGCGGGCTTTCACCTGCTCAAGCTGAACGAGCGCAGGGGCGCGGCGCTGGAGAACGCGCCGGTCGCGCAGACGCGCCTGCGGCATATCCTCATCCGGGCGAGCGAGTCGATGTCCGAGGGCGAGGCGCTGCGGCGGCTGAACGACCTGCGCGCGCGCATCGTGAGCGGCGAGGCGGACTTCGGCGAGATGGCCCGCGTGCATTCGGGCGACGCCACCGCGGCGCGCGGCGGCGAGCTCGACTGGGTCTACCCCGGCGACACCGTGCCGGATTTCGAGCGCGCCTATCTGGAGCTGAAGGTTGGCGAGATTAGCCAGCCGGTGCGCACGCCTTTCGGCTACCACCTAATCCAGGTGCTGGAACGGCGCTCGGCCGACGTGTCGCCGGATCGGCGCCGGCTGCAGGCGCGGCAGGCGCTGCGCGAGCGCAAGGCCGACGAGGCCTACCAGGAGTGGCTGCGCCAGCTGCGCGACCAGATCTACGTCGAGCTTAGACTGGAGGAGCGATAAGGCGCCCGGTCGTCGCGCTGACTTCCGGCGAGCCCGCTGGCATTGGCCCGGAGCTCTGCCGCAGGCTCGGCGCCGAGCCGTTCGCCGCGCGTGTGGTCGTGATCGGGGATCGCTCGCTGTTCGATTCTGCGGACGTCGAGCATGTGCCGCTGCGCCGGCCGTGCACTCCGGGCAAGCTCGACCCCGCCAACAGCCGCTACGTGCTGGAAGTCCTCGACCGCGCAATCGACGGGTGCCTCTCCGGCGAATTCGACGCCATGGTCACCGCGCCGGTGCAGAAAAGCGTGATCAACGATGCGGGGGTCGTCTTCACCGGACATACCGAATATCTCGCGGAGCGCGCGCGCGCAACGCACGTCGTGATGATGCTGGTGGGCGGTGGTCTGCGCGTGGCGCTCGCCACCACGCACCTCGCATTGGCCGAAGTGCCGCGCGCCGTCACGCGAGAGCTGCTGGTCAAAACGCTGCGGGTTGTGGACGCGGATCTGAAAAAGCGCTTCCGCATCCCGCGTCCGCGGATCCTGGTCGCCGGCTTGAACCCGCACAGCGGCGAATCCGGGCATTTCGGCACGGAGGACCTCGAGGTGATCGCGCCCGCTGTGGCGGACGCGCGGGCCGCGGGCATCGACGCGCAGGGTCCGTTGCCGGCCGACACGATCTTCGTTCCCGCGCGGGTGAAGGAGGCCGATTGCGTGCTCGCGATGTACCACGACCAGGGGCTTCCGGTCCTCAAGTACGCCTCGTTCGGCCGCGGCGTCAACGTAACCCTCGGGCTCCCGTTCGTGCGCACCTCGGTCGACCACGGCACCGCGCTCGACCTCGCCGGCACCGGCAAGGCCGACCC
>DATADT010000487.1:0-5230 GCA_036258355.1 Burkholderiales bacterium | reverse complement strand
CGCCGTCGCGAAGCTGTCACGGGGGGCGCCTTATACTCGGGCCATCGTTCCGTGGGGCTTCGCCGATCGCCGAGCGTAGCGCCGATAGCACGCCGGGTTCGGCATCCCCATCGGACGACCCGCCGGGCTGCGAGAATCGCGTCCACATGCTCCCGGCGACAACTCATGTGCTCATTGCCGGCGGCGGACCCTGCGGGCTGATGCTCGCGATCGAGCTCGGACGCCGCGGCATCGGCGTCGTGCTCGTCGACCAGGACCCCGGGACCACGCGCAACGCAGCCGCGAACGCCACCCAGGCGCGCACCATGGAGCATTTCCGCCGCCTCGGCTTCGCCGACGAGGTGCGCACACTAGGCCTGCCGCCCGAGTTCCCGACCGACGTCGCGTACTTCACGCGCTTCGCGCGCTACGAGCTCGCGCGCTTCGACCTGCCCTCGTCGCGCGACGCAAGACAGCTGGTCACGACGCTCTCGGGATCGTGGAGCGCCGCCGAGCTGCCGCATCGCTGCAACCAGAAGTTCATCGAGCCGGTGCTGCGCCGGCATGCAGAGGCGCTGCCCAGCGTATCGGTCAACTACGGCTGGCGCCTGACGAATTTCCGGGACTTGCACGACCGCGTGGAGGCGCGCGTGGAGTCTTCTTCCAGAAGCCAAACCATGACGGCGCGTTACCTGGTCGGCGCCGACGGCCCGCGCAGCGCGGTGCGCCAGGCGCTCGGCATCGCGTATGCGGGCGAAACGGGCGTAACACGCCACTTCGTGGGCGGCCGGATGTACGCGGTGCACGCGCGCATCCCCGGTTTCTACCGCGAAGTGCCGCATCGACCGGCCTGGATGAACGTCGCCTTCAATCCCGAGCGCCGCTGCTTCATGCCGGCGGTGGACGGCAGGAGCGAGTTCGCCTTCCACACGCAGCTGCGTCCTGATCAGAATGAGAATCGAGTGAGCGAAGAAGAAGCCATCGCCATGGTCCAGGAAGTCATCGGGCTGCCGCTGCGGGTCGAGGTCATCGCGCGCGCGGCGTGGACAGCGGGGCATTCGCTCGTAGCGGAAAGCTTTTCCAGAAAGAGAGTCTTTATTGGCGGGGACGCCGCGCACCTCTTTACCCCCACCGGGGGGCTCGGCTACAACACCGCGGTCGAGGATGCGGTCAACCTCGGCTGGAAGCTCGCCGGGTGCTGAAAGGCTTCGCCGCGCCCGCGCTGCTCCAGACCTACGAAGCCGAGCGCCATCCGCTCGCGGTCCGCAACACCGCGTACGCCAAGGCTTTCGCCGATTCGCTCGGCAACTACGTGCCGCCGCCCGAGATCGAGGACGACACGCCCGCCGGCGCGGAGTCGCGCCGTCGCGCAGGTGAGTACTACGCGGCGCACGGCCGCGCCGAGTTCAACATCCCGGGCATCACCTTCGGCGGCCGTTACGACGGCTCGCCCGCGATCCACCCCGACGGCACCTTGCCCCCGCCCGACAAGCCGAACGAGTACGTCCCGACCGCTTGCCCCGGCGGGCGGCCGCCGCATCTTTGGATGCCGGATGGGCGCTCGCTCTACGATCTGTTCGGCTTCGAATGGACGCTGCTGCGGCTGGGGAAAAGCAAGGGAGCAAACCGACCGCGGTTTCCGCTGCTTACAGTCCTCGATCTCGAAAGCGAAGAGGCGCGCGAGCTCTATGGCGCGGACTTCGTCCTCGTCCGTCCCGACCAGATCGTAGCGTGGCGCAGCAATTCCGACGCCGGGCTGGAGGTCATCATCCGCAAGCTGTGTGGTTTTCTTCCTAGCGCTTCGGACCGGCCAACCTTAGCCTGAAGGCTCGTTCCGAAGGGCTGCCCGACAGCCGAGCGCGCGCCGATAGCGCGCCGGGGTCGGCAGACCCATCGGGCGAACCGCTGGCCGCCCCTTCCGCCTCACACCACCCGTGTCGCTCGGCCAACTTTTCCGATGTCGTCCAGCCTTTTCTGCAGCGTCAGCCGATCGAGCTTCTCGACCGGCAGATTGACGAAGAGCGAAATGCGCGTCGTCAGCTCGTTATAGGCGCGAAAGAACGCCTTGCGCCGGGTTTCCTCGTCGCCCTTCGCCGCCGCCGGGTCGTTGACCCCCAGTGTGCGGTCGTGGGCTGGCCCGGCCAGAGCGGGCAGACCTCGCCCGCGGCCTGATCGCAAACCGTGATGACGAAATCGAACTGCGACGCCTCCGGCCGGGCGAACTCGTCCCAGCTCTTGGAGCGCAGCGGCGCGGTATCGATGCGCTGCCTGCGCAGCAGCTCGAGCGCGAACGGATTTACCTCGCCGACCGGGTGACTTCCCGCGCTGTAGGCGGCGAAGCGACCTTTCCCGGCGGCGTTCAGATATGGCTGAGCGTGAAGTACGGGTCGCCCTGCGTGAGGCGGCTCCACACGAACACCATCGCGGTGCAGGGCGCCGCCGCGAGCAGGATCAGGCCGGCGATATACGCGTCCACCTGGTCCGGCGGCAGGTACGGAGCGAACACATGGCGCAGGAAGAGCCACCCGAGCAGCGCCATGGAGAACGGCTTGACCAGCCAGTTCACGCCCAGCGTGACGGCGATGCCGCGCCAATGCCGTCGCACCTGCCCCATGTGTCACGGTCAATCCGAAACTCCCCACTTAGGACAATTGAAATCTCCCCACCCCTTAACGATGGAGGTGGAAGATGGAGAAGGCATTTGAGGTTGAAGTGGCCGGTATCGCCGCCCTGCGGGGCGGCGATACCGGCGCACCGGTTAGTGTCGCCATGCCCGGGGTGGGCATGGAGGAGCCGGTGGTTGGCCAAGAACGTTGGGAAGAAATTCGGCGCCTGAAGGTTGCTGGCATGACGGTCTCGGGGATTGCGCGCGCGAGCGGGCTGGACAGGAAGACGGTGCGCCGTTGTTTGCGGCAAGTGCGCTGGCAGGCGTATCGGCGGCCGGCGAGGCGGGAGGCTTTGCTCGACGCGCACCGGGGGTGGCTTGCGGAACGCGCGGCGCAGGTCGGGTACTCCGCGCGCATCCTCTACCAGGAGCTGTGCGCGCAGCGCGGCTTTGAGGGGGGATATGGGACGGTGCGCGACGCCGTGCGGCCGCTGCGCGTCGAGGCGGCCGCGGCCTCGCTCACGCAGTGCCGATTCGAGACCGCGCCGGGCGAGCAGGCGCAGGCCGACTGGGGCGAAGTCCGGGTGCGCCTGGGCGGCGAGATCGTCCAGGTGCACATCTTCGTGATGACGCTGGGCTACTCGCGCCGCGGCTGGGCCGAGGGCTACGAGCACGAGCGCATGGAGTCGCTGCTTTCGGCGCACGAGCACGCGTTTGAGCACTTCGGCGGCGTCACGCGGGAAGTCCTGTACGACCGCATGCGCACCGTCATTCAGGGCGAGCGTGAGGGCAAGAAGCGCTGGAACCCGACCTTTGCGGCGTTCGCTCGGCACTGGGGATTCGAGCCGCGGGTGTGCCGGCCCTACCGGGCGCAGACCAAGGGCAAGGTCGAATCGGGGGTGAAGTACGTCAAGCGCAACTTCCTGCCCGGGCGGGTGTTTCGCGATCTGGAGGACTTCAACGCGCAACTCGCCGTTTGGCAGGCCGAGATTGCGGATCTGCGCATCCACGGCACGACGCACGAGCCGCCGATCGAGCGCTTTGCGCGCGAGGCGAACGCCCTGACGCCCCTGGCGGGTCGCGCGGGTTTCCTCGCGGCGATGCCACGCGCGCGCGTGGTGGCAGACGACTGGCTGGTGTCGATCGACACCAACCGCTACTCGGTGCCCTGGCGCCTGATTGGGGCCACGGTCGAAGTGTTCCAGGTTGGCGGCCACTGGCAGATCCGTCACCGCGGAGCCGTTGTTGCCGAGCATGTCGTGCTCCCCGGTCGCCACGAGCTGAGCGTCAAGCCCGAGCATGGTCCTGGCGCCGTGGCGCGCAACGCGCGCCTGCGCTACGCCGGCAGCGCGAAGCTCGCGGGCCTTGAGCCCGCCGCCGGCGAGCGCTTGGCCCTGGTCGAGCAGCGCGATCTTGCGATCTACGAGCAGATCCTGGAGGCCGCATGAACGCGGGCCAACTGGAGCGGCTGTCCGAGCACCTGCTGAAACTGCGGCTGTTCAAGAGCAAGGAGCGCCTTGAAGCCCTGCTGCAGCACGCCGCCGAGAAGGAGCTCGCCTACTCGGACTTCCTCGAGCAGGTGCTGGGCGAAGAGGTCGCCGCCAAGACGAGCAAGAACGTCACCATGCGCACCAGCATGGCGCGCTTCCCGTTCGTGAAGCCCCTGGAGACGTTCGACTTCGGCTACCAGCCCTCGATCGACAAGAAACAGATCCAGAGCCTGGCGAGCTGCCACTTCATCGAGCACGGCGACAACGTCGTCGTGCTCGGCCCGCCGGGGGTGGGCAAGACCCACCTGAGCGTCGGCCTGGGCTTGAAGGCGATCGAGGCCGGCTACCGGGTGTTCTTCAGCACCGCGGCCAATCTGATCGCCACGCTGACCAAAGCGCACGGCGAAGGACGGCTCGATGAGAAGCTCAAGTTCTACGTCACGCCGCGCCTGTTGATCATCGATGAGATCGGCTACCTGCCGATCGATCGGCTGGGCGCGAACCTGTTCTTCCAGCTGATCAGCCGGCGCTACGAGCGAGGTCCCATGATTCTGACGAGCAACCAGAGCTTCGGCGCCTGGGGCGAGGTGTTCGGCGACCGGGTGATCGCCACCGCGATCCTCGACCGCTTGCTGCATCACGCGGTGACACTGAACATCCGCGGCAACTCCTACCGGCTCAAGGAAAAACTGAAGGCCGGACTGGTGCGTGCCGAAGAAGCAAACGATTCTTGAACCGGGTGGGGAAGATTCAATTGCCACAACTGAGGAAATTTGGGCTGTCCTTGACACGCCGCACAGCACGCGCATGTCTATGAGCTGATTCTCTGCCTCGAGGGGCTACGACACCTAAGTCGGCGAAGCGGGGCAGGCGCTCTCGCCGGGGCAGCGCCAACGCATCGCGCTCGCCCGTGCCCTGTACCGCGCGCCGCGTCTCGTGGTGCTGGACGAGCCGAACGCGAACCTCGACCACGAGGGCGATGAGGCGCTCGTGCGCACGCTTCAGGTCCTGAAAAGCGAGCGCGTGACGGTGGTAATCGTGTGGCGCACCGCGCTCGACTACCTGCTCGCGCCCGTGACGTCGTACCTGCGGCGCGATGGGCGAGCCGGTGTAATGCGCCTTTTCTTCGTCCACCAGACGATGTAGCCATACTTCC